>NZ_JAAGPE010000590.1:0-2118 GCF_017104605.1 Burkholderia sp. Ac-20384
TCCCCGGCGGCACGAGCGCCGCGGTGCGGCTTTCGAGCAACCGGCCGATCTGGTCGATCTTCGCGAGCAGCGCCTGCGGCGACGCGTCCGTCGACAGCCCGAGCGCGAGCGTCGGCGTGTCGACCGCGTCGAGCGCGCCGGCGCCCATCGCTTCGTAGACCGACGACGTGTTCGCGCTGACGCTCGCCGTCACGACCAGAATCGCGCACGGCGCGCGCGCCATGATCCGGCGCGTCGCGGCCACGCCGTCGACCCTCGGCATCACGAGATCCATCAGCACGAGATCGGGCGGATGCGCGACGCAGAAATCCACCGCCTCGTCGCCGTCGGTCGCGACCCACAGCACACGGTGGTCCGTGCGCAGCGCGAGCACGCGGCGCAGCGCCTCCACGGCGAGCGGCAAGTCGTTGACGATGCCGATGTTCATCCGCGCGCGTCCCCGATCAGGTCGTGCACCGCGTCGAGCAACGCCTCGTCGTGGAAGCTGCTCTTCGCGAGGTAGTAGTCGGCGCCCGCATCGAGCCCGCGGCGGCGATCCTCGTCGCGATCCTTGTACGACACGATCATCACCGGCAGGCGCTTGAGCATCGGATCGCCCTTGATCAGCGTGACGAGCTCGATGCCGTCCATGCGCGGCATGTCGACGTCCGTGACGACCAGATCGAACGCATCGCTGCGCACCGCGTTCCAGCCTTCCATCCCGTCGACCGCGACCGTCACGTCGTAGCCGCGCTTTTCCAGCAGCTTGCGTTCGAGCTCGCGCACCGTCAGCGAATCGTCGACGACGAGCACGCGGCGGCGCCGGTCGGCGAGCGCGAGTTGCGGATCACGCGTGAGCCGCGCGAGCTGCCCGCCGCGCACGAGCTTGTCGACCGAGCGGATCAGGTCCTCGACGTCGACGATCAGCACCGGGTCGCCGTTCTCGAGCAGCGCGCCGGCCGCGATGTTCTGGATCTTGTGCAGGCGGCTGTCGAGCGGCTGCACGACGAGCATCCGCTCGCCGAGGAAGCGGTCGACCGCGACGCCGTACAGTTCGGGCTCGCCGCCGACCACCACCACCGCCGTGCTCGTGCGCGCGACGTCGGGCTCCCCCGCATCGAGCAACTGGTGCGCGGCGACGAGGCCCGCGCGCCGGCCGTCGAACGGGAAATGCGGCTGCCCTTCGAGCACGTCGATATCGTCGTGCGCGAGTTCGAGCGTGCGGCGCACGTGCGCGAGCGGGAACGCATACGGCTCGCCGCCCACTTCGACGAGCAGGCTGCGGATCACCGACAGCGTGAGCGGCAACTGCAGCACGAAGCGCATGCCCGCGCCCGGTTCGTTGAAGATCCGCACCGCGCCGCGCACGCCGCGCACCATCTCCTGCACCGCGTCGAGCCCGACGCCGCGGCCCGACACGTCGGTCACCGCATCGCGCATCGAGAAACCCGGCAGCAGCAGGAATTCGAGCAATTCGGGATCGGACAGCCGCGCGGCCGTCTCGTCGTCGGTCAGGCGCTGGCGCACGACGGCCGCGCGCAGCGCGTCCATGTCGACGCCCGGGCCGTCGTCGATCACGCTGACCAGCAGCGAGCCGGCGCTGTGACGCGCCTCCAGCGTCACGCTCGCCTCGGCCGGCTTGCCGCGCGCGCGCCGTGCGTCCGGCGAATCGACGCCGTGATCGATCGCGTTGCGCAGCAGGTGGCCGAGCGGCGCGTCGAGCAGGTCGAGGATGTCGCGATCGACCTGCGTGCCCTCGCCGACGATCGAGAAACGCACCTGCTTGCCGAGCGAGCGCGCGAGATCGCGGACGATGCGCGGGTACGCGCGCGTCGCGTCGCCGAACGGCCGCATCCGGCACTGCAGCGCCTCGTCGTAAAGCTGCTCGGCGATATGCGTGCTGCGCCGCTCGAAGCGGTCGAATTCGTCCATGCGCTCGGCGAGCGAACGCTGCAGGTCGTTGAGCATGTGCCGCACTTCGTTCATCGACGCGAGCATGCCTGCGTCGAGATCGTCGGCGAATTGTTCGTACATCAAATCGAGCGAGCGGGCCGCGTCACGCTGGGCACGCTTCACGCGCAGCATCGATTCGGCGAACGGCTTGAGCCAGCGCGATTCGACCAGCGATTCGCCGGACAG
>NZ_JAAGPE010000591.1:0-2242 GCF_017104605.1 Burkholderia sp. Ac-20384
TCGGTCACGGGCGCGCCGTCGAACAGCGCCGGCACGGGTGCCGGCAGCGGCGCGAGGCCCCACACGAGTTTCGCGCCCTCGCCGATCAGGTACGCGAGGCCGAAGGTCAGCAGCAGTTCGCTCGTATGGCCGCGCGCCTGCACGCGGCGCAGCAACATGCGTTCGCAACCGGCGCCGAGCAGTCCGATCGCGAGCGGCGCGAGCACCAGCGCGGGCCAGAAGCCCGCGCCGGCCGCGATGCTGTAGCCGACATAGGCGCCGAGCATGTAGAAGCTCGCATGCGCGAAATTGAGCACGCCCTGCACGCTGAAGATCAGCGTGAGTCCGGCCGACAGCATGAACAGCAGCAAGCCGTAGCTGAGGCCGTTGAAGGCCTGGAGCGCGAACGCGTGCACTGCGAAGTCAGGCCGCGAGCGGCTCGAGCGCGGCGCGCAGCGCGTCGGGCAGCGGCACCGGCCGGCGCGTGGCGCGATCGACGTACACGTGCACGAAATGCCCCTGCGCGGCGGGCGACGCGTCGCCCTGTGCGAACAGCCCGACCTCGTAGCGCACGCTCGACGTGCCGAGCTTCACGACCCGCAGCCCGGCATCGACCGACTGCGGGAACACGAGCGGCGCGAAGTAGTTGCACTGCGTCTCGACCACGAGGCCGATCGTCTGCCCGTGCTCGACGTCGAGCGCGCCCGCGCGGATCAGGTACTCGTTCACGACCGTGTCGAAGTAGCTGTAGTACACGACGTTGTTCACGTGCCCGTAGACGTCGTTGTCCATCCAGCGGGTCGTGATCGGCAGGAAGTGGCGATAGGCGTCGCGCGGACGCGGTTGCGGCTTGTCGGACATGGCGATGGCGGTCAGGACGATGGAAGCGATGAGGACGACGCGCGGCAGCCGCTGGACACGGCGCACCGGCAAGAAGCGGAACGCCGCGCCGCGATCGCTCGCGGCACGGCGGATGCAGCCCTGCTGACGGGCCGGCCTGTCACTGCCCCGGCCGGTCGACGAATTCGAAATCGAGGCCGCGCGCCCGCATCCAGTCGGCGAGCGCGATGCCCGTGCCGGCGCGCCACGGGCGCAGCAGCGGCGGATCGACGAGCTTGTATTCGAGCAGTTCCGGCGACAGCGCGACGGTGCCCGATGCACGCACGTGGTACGCGATGATCAGCTCGTTCTTGCGGATGAATTCGTAGACGCCGACGAGCGACACCTGCTCGGCCTTCAGCGCCGTTTCCTCGAACACCTCGCGCGCGATGCCGTCCTCGGGCGTCTCGCCGTTCTCGAGGAAGCCGGTGATCAGCGCGAACATGCCTTCGGGCCAGGCCGCGTTGCGCGCGAGCAGGATCTTGCCGTCGAGCTCGACGATCGCGGCGACGACGGGCAGCGGGTTGTTCCAGTGGACATAGCCGCAGCTGTCGTCGGGGCACGCCTGGCGAATGCGGCCGCCTTCATGGTCGGGATCGGCGCGCTCGGTGAGCGGGCTCGCGCAGCGCGGGCAAAAGCGGTAATCGGCGGTGGTCATCGATGGAGATCTGGCAGGCGCCGGACGGCCGTCTGCCGGCTGCCCGCGCACCCGCTCGGCGCGGGAAAGGCTTCATTCTAGCGAGTTTGCCCGTGCCGCAGACGATCCGGCCCCGCCGAAATCAGGGTTGCAGGCGCCTTCCTGCGGCGGTCGCCGCAAAGCCGGCGGCGCCCAGCAGCAGCGCAGCTACCGCGACCCACAGCGCGGGGGAAAACGACCCGAAGCGCGCGGCCAGCGGCGCCGCGACGAGCGGGCCGAGAATCTGCCCGACCCCGTACGACGCGGTCGCATAGCCCATCAGCCCGGCGGCCCGCTCGCCATGCAAACGCCGCGCCTCGCGCATCGCGAACAGCGTGATCGCGGTAAACGGCAGGCCGAGCAGCGCGCTGCCGATCGAGAAGCCGGCCGCGTTCGGCCACACGATCCCGGCGGCAATGCCGAGCGCCTGCGTCGCGCAGCCGGCGGCCAGCAGCAGCCGGTTGTCCCAGTGGCCGGGCAGCCTCGCGGCGGTAATCGCGCCGACGATCAGCGCCGCGCCGAACATCGGCCAGAACAGATCGGGCCACGGCGAACCGGCCGGCAGCGCGGCGCGCGCGATCACCGGCAGGAACGTCGCGGTGATGATGTAGCCGAAGCCCGGCATGCCGTACAGCACGACGAGCCATGCGGCGTCCGCGCGATGGCGCCGCGTCTGGGCCGGCATCGCCGCGGTTGCGGCGGCCGCGT
>NZ_JAAGPE010000592.1:0-233 GCF_017104605.1 Burkholderia sp. Ac-20384
TTCAGTAGATCTGCAGTGCAGTACATATCGTATTCCTCTAGTTCATCAATCGTGTGAGGTCATGGTTAGTCTTACGACATACTGTTTGTTACGCATCAACTGTCTATCGCTGTTGTGGCTACATAGTGTGTGTAGTCTGCTGGGACTAAGACCGAAATCTTGTTTCTTTATCAGTCTAATTCGGGTTGCTATAAATGTCTCGCCACCCGTGTTGCTACTTTTTTTTTTTTTTT
>NZ_JAAGPE010000593.1:0-1925 GCF_017104605.1 Burkholderia sp. Ac-20384
TCGGCATCGCGCAGCCGCTGCGACAGTGCGACGCGCTGTTTTTGCAGCGCGAGCGACTGTTTCGCGACGGCCAGCTCGTCGCCGGCCGAGCACGATTCGACGTAAGCACGCACGACGTCGGCGACGACCGTGATGCGCGCCAGGTCGCCCGCGGCCCTGACTGCCTCGCTGTCCGCGCGCGCGGCTTCGACGCCGCGCCGCAGCTTGCCGAACAGGTCGATCTCGTACGACACGTTGATGCCGACCGTGCCTTCGTTGACGACCGGCAGCTTGTTCTCGAGCAGGTATTGCTCCGCGGATTCCTGTGCGCGCTGCACGGCGGCTTCCGCGCCGCCGGAAAAGCCGCCTTGCTGGCTCGCGACTTCCAGCGCCGCGCGCGAGCGTGCGAGGTTGGCCGCCGCGACGCGCAGGTCGGTGTTCGACTTCAGTGCATCGCGCACGAGCCCGTTGAGCACGGGGTCGTCGTAGAGTTGCCACCAGTTGCCGGGCACGGCGTCGCGTGACACGAGCGTGCCGTTTGCGTCGTCGAGCGCATGGTTCGCGAGCGGCGCATTCACGTACGCCTGCTGCGGCAGCGTGTAATCGGGGCCGACGGACTTGCACGCACCGAGTGCGAGCGCAAGCGGCGCGAGCGTCGCGGCGAGGCGCAGACCGTGCCGCTTCATTGCGATGCTCCTGCTGCGCTGGCAGCGGTGCCGGAAGCCGTCGATACCGGCGTGACCACCGACGACGTGCCGGCGGCGGCCGACGATGCGCCGGCTGCCGGCTTCGCGTTGTCTTTGCGGCGCGTGTCGGCTTCGCGCATCGACACGGTCGCGGTACGGCCCGCGATCATCCGGAAATCGTCGGGCACTTCGTCGAGCACGACGCGCACCGGCACGCGCTGCGCGAGCCGCACCCAGCTGAATGCCGGGTTCACGTTCGGCAGCAGGTTCGCGCCCTGCGTGCGGTCGCGATCCTCGATCGCGGCGACGATGCTCTGCACGTGGCCGCGCAGCGCACGCGGCTCACCCATCACGATGATGTCGACCGGCTGGCCGATGTGGATGCCGCGCAGCTTGGTTTCCTCGAAGTAGCCGTCGACGCGGAACGAATTGCGATCGACGACCGACAGCAGCGCGCGGCCGGCCGCCACGTATTCGCCGACGCGCGGCGCGCGGTCGTTCAAGTAGCCGTCTACGGGACTGACGATCGTCGTGCGCTGCAGGTTCAGCTTCGCGGTGTCGAGCGACACCTGCGCATCGGCGACGGCGGCTTCGCCCTGTTCGACGCGCGTGCGGCTTTCCTCGACCTGTTCGCTCGCGACCAGGTTGCCGAGCTGCAGGTTGCGCGCGTACTCGCGCTTCGCCTGCGCGAGCGTCGCGCGGCGCTGCGCGAGCGTGGCTTCGGCGAGCCGCTCCGCGAGCGTGTAACGGGCCTGGTCGATCACGAACAGCACCTGGCCGCGCTTGACCTCCTGGTTGTCGGCGACCTGCACCGACGTGATGAGGCCGGCCACGTCCGGCGCCACCTGGATCACGTCGGCGCGCACGTGACCGTCGCGGGTCCACGGCGAGAACATGTAGTAGTTGACGATGCGCCACAGCACGATGGCAGCCACGACGACGACGATCAGGGTGAGCAGGATTTGCCCTGCCGAGAGCCAGGTTTTTTTCACGTTAGGTAGCCACGAGATGGTGGGAAACGATCACGACGGCGGCAAACACGAATACGTAGATGCCGAGGTCGAAGATCGAACGGTGCCAGACGAGGCGGTAGAAGCCGACGCGCTCGAGCACGGCGCGCACGACGATGTTGATCAGGTAGGCGATCAGCATCAGCACGAGCGGGGCCGGCACGAATACGCCGAAGATGTCGATTTCGCCGATCATGGTCGCGGTCGGAAAGACGAATGGGAAAGCGGGATCATGCGCGTGCTCCGTCCG
>NZ_JAAGPE010000594.1:0-2314 GCF_017104605.1 Burkholderia sp. Ac-20384
TCTCGCGCGCGTGCGCCCGGCCGGCCCGTGGCTCGTCGCGCTGCCGCTCGTGCTCGCCGCGTGGGAACTCGTCACCGCGAAAACCGGCTGGCTGCCGACGCCGTTCTTCGCGCCGCCGCAGGCGCTGATCGAGGTCTACGTCGACGACTGGCCGCGCCTCCTCGGCAGCGCCGGCAACACGCTGAAGCTGCTCGCGCTCGGCTTTGCGTACGGCGTCGTGGTGGGCTTCGCAGTCGGCGTGTCGATCGGCTGGTCGCGCCGGATCGGCTACTGGGTGCATCCGGTGCTGCGCGTGCTCGGCCCCGTGCCGGCCACCGCGCTGCTGCCGCTCACGTTTTACTTTTTCCCGTCGAGCTACTCCGCGGCCGCATTCCTGATCGCGCTCGCAACCGGTTTCCCGGTCGCGGTGCTCACGTGGTCGGGCGTCGCGAGCGTGAACAAGCAGTACTACGACGTCGCGCGCACGCTCGGCGCGAACGCGCGCTTCCTCGTGCTGCGCGTCGCGATTCCCGCCGCGCTGCCGCACGTGTTCGTCGGCATCTTCATGGGATTGAGCGCGTCGTTCACGGTGCTGGTCGTCGCCGAGATGATGGGCGTCAAGTCGGGGCTCGGCTGGTACCTGAGCTGGGCGCAGGGCTGGGCATCGTACGTGAACATGTATGCGGCGCTGATCGTGATGGCGCTGCTGTTTTCCGGGCTGATCGCGCTGCTGTTCGCGGTGCGCGACCGCGTGCTCGCCTGGCAGAAAGGAACCGTCAAATGGTGAGCGCCGCCGTACTCGAATCCTCCGTTGCATCTTCCGTTGCCGCTGCGCCCGCCGTCACGGCGCCGCGCGGTGCGCGCATCGACATCCGCCGCGTGAGCCATGCGTTCGACGGCCCCGGTGGTGCGCTGCCGGTGCTCGACGACGTCACGCTGTCGGTCGCGGCCGGCGAATTCGTCGCGCTGCTCGGCCCGAGCGGTTGCGGGAAATCGACGCTGCTGCGCCTCGTCGCGGGCCTCGACGCCGCGCGACAAGGCACGATCGCACAGGACGGCGTGCCGATCGAGCAACCCGATCCGTCGCGCATCGTCGTGTTCCAGGACCCGACGCTGTACCCGTGGCGGCGCGTGCGCGCGAACGTCGCACTCGGCCTCGAGGCGCGCGGCGTGGCGCGTGCGTCGCAGCATCGTGTCGACGATGCGCTCGCGCGCGTCGGGCTGCAGGAATTCTCGAACGTGTTCCCGCATCAGTTGTCCGGCGGGATGGCGCAGCGGGTCGCGCTGGCCCGCGCGCTCGTCAACGATCCGCGCCTGCTGATTCTCGACGAGCCGCTCGGCAAGCTCGATTCGCTGACGCGTCTCACGATGCAGGCCGAGCTCACCGCGCTGTGGCAACGCGACGGCTTCTCCGCGCTGCTCGTCACGCACGATGTCGAGGAAGCGCTGTTCCTGGCGCAGCGCGTGATCGTGTTCGGGCCGCGCCCCGCGAAGATAGTCGCCGAATTGCGCGTCGACCTGCCCTACCCGCGCCATCGCGGCGACCCGCGCCTCGCCGAACTGCGTCACGACGCGTTGCGGCACCTCGGGCTCGATGCGAGCTGGTAAATGCGTCGTGCCGTTCGACGAAGGCCCGCCGCGCGGCGGGCACGTAGCCGATGAACGCGCCGACGTTCGCCGACTGGGCGCTCATGTTTCTGCAAGGGCTGTATCGCGCGCAAATCGCGCTGGCGCGCGTGCTGCATGCGGTCGGGCTGACGGGCGACGCCGATGGCCAAGCCGCGTGGCCGTGGGCCCACCGCATCGCGCTCGAAACGCTGCGCATCGACGCGGGACTCACGCGGCAACTCGCGTTCGCCGCGGCGGCGACGGCGCTGGCCATCGTGCTCGCATGCATCGCACTCGCTTCACGCAAGTGGCGTGTCGCGTCGGTGCTCGCCGCGCTGGCCGTTGCGTGGCTCGCGCCGTGGCCGCCGCCTTCGCTGTGGCTCTCGCCCGCCGTGCCGACGAGTTTCCAGCGCGATCCCGTGCCGTTTTCCGTCTCGAACGTGATGCGCGGCGCGCACCTGTATGCGCAACACTGCGTCGCATGCCACGGCACGGACGGACGCGGCGAAGGGCCGCTCGCGCCCACGCTCTCGCACTGGCCGCCGACCTTCGCCGGCGCGCTGCTCGCCCGTCGTCTCGATGGCGAGCTGTTCTGGCGCGTGCGCCACGGCACGCGCGACGAACACGGCGCATCGACGATGCCCGGCTTCGCCGCGACGCTCGGCCCCCAGGACACCTGGGCCGTGCTCGACTACCTGACAGCGCTCGCCGCGGGCAGCGGCGCGCA
>NZ_JAAGPE010000595.1:0-2164 GCF_017104605.1 Burkholderia sp. Ac-20384
CCGGGCAGGCATGCGCGCGCACTAACGAACGCGGTGTCGAGGTTCGCGTGCATCGCGTCGCGCCACTGCGCGTCGTCGGTTTCGTCCGCGCGGCCAAGCCCGTGGCCGCCCGCGCAGGTGACCAGCGCGTCGACGCGGCCGAAGCGTTCGGCGATCTGCGGCAGGAAGCGGGCCCAGTCGGCGGTGCTCGCGGCATCGCCGGCCAGCGCAAGGCCGCCCGTCTCGGCGGCCAGCGCGTCGAGCGGCGCCTGACGCCGCCCGATCAGCACGACGCGATCGCCGCGGCGGGCGAAGCGGTGCGCGCACGCGGCGCCGATACCGGTGCCTGCGCCGGTGATCGCGATCGTGCGGGGTTGCGGGTGTGTCATGTCGTGCTCCGGAAAGGTGTCGTTTCCGGTCACTTTAGGCGGCGCCGGCAAGCGCCGGTATCAGCCGAAAGGATGAACGCGGGCGGCATCCGGCCGGCCGGTGCGACCGCGGGCCATTTTGCAAAGGCTGACGTTGTGCGACGCAGAATCGCTCTATCCTCCACATTTTTGCGATAAGTCACGAAAGCCCGGCAGAATAGCGCGGGCGGGCCGCGCCTCGACGCGCGGCGCATCGGCCGGCCGATTCCGTCGTGCGAGCGGAGCGGCAGGCCGGCGATCCCGGCGGGAGCGCACACCCGGTGCGCGGGCGTTGCATCGTCCGAGGATCGTGCCACGACAACATATCGCCCGGTGACGCGCTCGCGCGCCGGACCATCGACAAGAACAGGGAGGGCCGGCTATGAGGCTGGACGACGAAAGGGAAAGCACGAACGTCGAGGATCGCCGCGGTGCCGGCGGGTTCGGCGGCGGGCGCGGTGCGACGATCGGCATCGGCACGATCGTGGTTGCATTCGCCGCATCGTATTTCTTCGGGATCGACCCGCGCGTGATACTCGAAGGCGCATCGGCGCTGCAGGGCCACCAGCAGCAGGCGCAGCCCGCGCCCGCGCCGCGGCAGGGCGCGGCGGCGAACGAACCGAACGTTGTGTTCACGCGCAAGGTGCTCGGCAATATCGAGCGCACGTGGACGAGCGTGTTCAATACCCAGTTGCACGCGCAGTACCAGCCGCCGACGCTCGTGATGTTCAAGAACTCGACGCCGACCGCATGCGGCACGGGCCAGACCGCGATGGGGCCGTTCTATTGCCCGGGCGACCGCAAGGTGTATATCGATCTCGGTTTCTACGACGAACTGCGCAAGCGTTTCGGCGCGGGCGGCGATTTTGCGCAGGCTTACGTGATCGCGCATGAAGTCGGCCATCACGTGCAGAACCTGCTCGGCATTTCCGACAAGGTCGATGCGGCACGCCGGCGGGCGAGCCAGGCGCACTCGAACGCGCTGTCGGTGCGGATGGAGCTGCAGGCCGACTGCTTCGCCGGCGTGTGGGCGAACAACGCGCAGCGCGCGAACCAGCGACTGATGGAACCCGGCGATTTCGAGCAGGGGCTGAAGGCCGCCGCCGCGATCGGCGACGACCGGCTGCAGCAGCAAGGGCAGGGCTACGTGGTGCCGGAAAGCTTCACGCACGGCACCAGCGACCAGCGCGTGTACTGGCTGCGGCGCGGGATGGAATCGGGCGAGCTGAGCGCCTGCGACACGTTCGCCGCGAACGCACGCTGAAAGCGGCGCGCCCCGTCGCGCGCCCGCATCGTCCCGGCCGAACCCGCGATGCCGGCCGGGCCGGGACGATTTGCCGATTTGTGCTCACCGGCGCTTTGCGGCGCCGGTAGGCTGGCCCGAACTTCGATCTTCGATCCGTTCGCCTGCCAGCCGATTCCACCATGCCGACCTCATCCGTTCCCGCCGACCCGACCGCCGCCGACTGGCAGCGCGCGCTGCGCGCGTGCGTGGACGCGTTCGACGCGTTCGCGAGCCCGTCCGCGATCGTGTTTTACCGGCTCGACCAGAGCGGCGAACCGGCCGATTTCGAGCTGTTCGGAATGCCGGAATCGATGCATCGCACCTATGTCGCGCGCTACCGGATGCTCGATCCGCTGCATCCGTCGCGCTGCGCGGCAGGCGAACGCGCGGTCGTCACGCTCGCGTCCCAATTGCCTGACGAAAGGCGCGATGCGTCCGCGTACTGGACCCGTTTCCTGCGGCGGCACGACGTGGCCGACGTCGTCGAGATCTG
>NZ_JAAGPE010000061.1:0-43069 GCF_017104605.1 Burkholderia sp. Ac-20384
GCCGGGCGCCGGCCCGTGCCCCGCCTCGGGCACGGCCGCGCTGCCGTCGCCGTCGCTGAACTCGCAGCTGCGCTGCGCGCCGTAACGCGCGCGCCTTTCCGGGACGACCTACCTTCTCGACCATGACTTCCATCGACCGCCGTTCGTTTCTTCGTGCCGCCGCCGCCGGCACGGCCTTCTCGATGTTCCCGCCGGCGATCCGGCGCGCACTCGCGATTCCGGCCAACAACCAGACCGGCACGATCAACGACGTGCAGCACGTCGTGATCTTCATGCAGGAAAACCGCTCGTTCGACCATTACTTCGGCACGATGCCCGGCGTGCGCGGCTTCGGCGACCGCCTGACGATCCCGCAGCCGGGCGGCACGCCCGTGTGGCAGCAAAGCGACGGCAAGCGACCGGTGCTGCCGTTCTACCTCGACAGCACGAAGGGCAATGCGCTGCTCGTCGGCGGCGCGCACTCGTGGACCGATTCGCACTCGGCGTGGGACAACGGCCGGATGACCGCGTGGCCCGCGTCGAAAGGCGATGCATCGATGGGCTACCTGCGGCAGTCCGACCTGCCGTTCCACTTCGCGCTGGCGAACGCGTTCACGCTGTGCGATGCGTATCACTGCTCGCTGCACGGCGGCACCAACTCGAACCGGATCTTCCTGTGGACCGGCACGAACGGCCCGACGGCATCGTCGAACGTGGCCGTCGTGAACAACGACGGCTGGGACGGCCTCGGTTCGTCGAAGACGGGCCTGACGTGGTCGACCTACCCGGAGCGCCTGCAGGCGGCCGGCGTGAGCTGGAAGGTCTACCAGAACATGCCGGACAACTACACCGACAACCCGCTCGCGGGCTTCGCCGCGTTCCGCAAGGTCAACGAGACCGTGCCGGGTTCGCCGAATGCGCCCTATACGCCGGCGATGGAAGCGCTGTCGCCGCTGTACAAGGGGATCGGCAACACGATGCCCGACGGCGGCTTCCTGCAGTCGCTCGCCGACGACATCGCGGCGAACCGGATGCCGCAGGTGAGCTGGATCGTGTCGCCCACCGCGTACTGCGAGCACCCGGGCGCATCGACGCCGGGGCAGGGCGCGTACTACCTGCAGCGCCTGCTCGACACGCTGACCGCGAACCCGGACGTGTGGAGCAAGACCGTGCTCATCGTGAACTACGACGAGAACGACTGCTTCTTCGATCACATGCCGCCGCCGAACGCGCCGTCGTGCAACGCGGACGGCACGTATGCGGGCAAGTCGACAGTGACCACGCAGTACGAGTACTTCACCGTGCCGAACCCGTCCGGCGATTCGTCGCCGCTCGCGCCGGACGGCCGCCCGTACGGGCCGGGCCCGCGCGTGCCGATGTTCGTCGTGTCGCCGTGGAGCACGGGCGGGTGGGTCAACTCCGAGGTGTTCGACCATACGTCGGTGCTGCGCTTCATCGAGCAGCGCTTCGGCGTGCAGGAGCCGAACATCAGCCCGTGGCGCCGCACGGTGTGCGGCGACCTGACGTCGGCGTTCAACTTCAAGAACCCGAACGGCAACCCGACGACGTCGTTCCCGGCGCCGACCAAGGCCGCGGCCGATGCGCAGCACGTGCAGCAAAGCCTGCAGGGCGCGGTGCCGGTGCCGTCGGTCAGCACGCAGCAGATGCCGGCGCAGCCGGCCGGGACGCGCCCGTCGCGCGCGCTGCCGTACGAGCTGCACACGAGCGCGAGCGCCGATGTGTCGGGCGGGCTGGTGTGGCTCACGTTCAGCAATACCGGCACGGCCGGTGCGGTGTTCCATGTGTACGACAAGCTGCATCTCGATCGCGCGCCGCGCCGCTATACGGTCGAAGCGGGCAAGCAGCTGTCGGATTCGTGGCGCGCGGTGGCCGACGATGCGGGCAACTACGACCTGTGGGTGCTCGGGCCGAACGGCTTCCTGCGCGAATTCCAGGGCAACGTCGCGAAGGCCGCGAGCGGGCCCGTGCCGGAGATCCGCGTGTGCTACGACCCGGCGAACGACGCCGTGTACCTGACGATCATGAACGTCGGCAACGCGGCGAGCCAGGTCACGGTCACGTCGAACGCGTATCGCACCGACGGCCCGTGGAGTTACTCGGTGCCGGCCGGGATGCAGGTCGAGCCGTACTGGACGCTCGCCGCGTCGAGCGGCTGGTACGACTTCACGCTGACGGCCGAGAACGGTCTCATGCGCCGCTTCGCGGGCCGTGTCGAGACCGGCAAGGACAGCATCAGCGATCCGGCGATGGGCGTGTCCAGCTGACCGGCGCCGGCCGCGCGGCCGGCGTCGCATCACCGGTTGCCGCCGGCGCGCCGACCCGCGCCGGCGGCGTTTTGTGCGCGGCCTCGATTCGACGGGGCCGCGCGTTTTTCATTCATTCCTGTTCACACGACGCTTCATTCGATGACGCAACTCGCGCTTTTCGATCTCGACTTCACCCTCATTCCGTTCGACAGCGACCAGGCCTGGGGCCATTTCATGGTCGAGCATGGCCTGATCGACGCGGCCGAATTCGCCCGCATCGACGCCGCGTTCGCGGCCGGCTACGCGGCCGGCACGCTCGACATCCATGCGCACCTGTGCAACATGCTCGCGCCGCTCGCCCGCTATTCGCGGGAACGGCTCGCGCACTGGCACGCGTGCTTCATGGCCGATGTCGTGCGCCCGGCGATCTCGCCGGCCGCGCTCGATCTCGTGCGTCATCATCGTGCGCGCGGCGACCTGTGCTGCGTCGTCACCGCGACGAATGCGTTCATCACGCGCCCGATCGCGCGTGCGTTCGGCATCGATGCGCTGATCGCGTGCGAGCTCGAAACCGTCGACGGGCGGCCCGATTCGCGCTATACGGGGCGTCCGTCCGGCGTGCCGAGCTATCGGGAAGGAAAGATCGTGCGCACCGACGCGTGGCTCGCGTCGCGCGGGCTCGCGTGGTCCGATTTCGAACGCAGCTGGTTCTACAGCGATTCGCACAACGACATACCGTTGCTCGAGCGTGTCACCGATGCGGTCGCAACCAATCCGGACGAGCGGCTGCGTGCGCTGGCGACGGCACGCGGCTGGCGGATCGTGGAGCTGTTCGAAACGGTGTGAGCCTGCGCGCCGTCACGCGCAGGCTCGCGCGCTTTCGTCGTGGCGTTCGACGTTGGCCATGAATGCGGTAATCAGCCGCGTGCCGGCGCGCGCGTCGAGGTAGTACAGGTATTCGTGCATCGGCGGCAGATCGTCGGCGAACGCGACCGCGCGCAGTTCCGGATGCGCGCCGACCTCGCCGCGCGGCATCAGCGTGCAACCCATGTCGTGCCGCACGGCTTCGCGGATCGCTTCGCGACTGCCGAGCTCGATCGCGTTCGCGGGCAGCCCGATGCCCGCGTGCTTCAGCACGTGCTCCATCAGCGCGCGCGTACGCGAGCCGGCCTCGCGCAGCAGCAGCGTCTCGCCGGCCAGCGCGGTGAGCGCAACCGACTCGCGCGCGGCGAGCCGATGCGAACGGTGCACGACCAGCACGAGCGGATCGTTCGCGATCGTATGCCGCACGAAACGCGGATCGTCGTCACGCTGCGACGACACGGCGACATCGCAGCGAAAATCGACGAGCGCGTCGAGCACCTGCTGCGAGTTGCCGATCTCGATGCTGATCTTCACGGCCGGATACTGGCGCCGGAACGCGGCGATCGCGGGCAGGATGTAGAACGGGCCGGTGGTGCCGATGCGCAGGTTGCCGGTATGCAGTTCGCGCTCATTGCGCAGCGCGAAATCGATATCGTTCTCCATCTGCAGCATCTGGCCGATCATCGGCATCAGCGACGCGCCCGCGTCACTGAGATCGAGACGGTTGCCGCGGCGATGGAACAGCTCGACGCCGTAATGGCGCTCGAGCTGCTGGATGCGCGTCGTGATCGTCGGCTGACTCACGTCGAGGCGCTTCGCGGCGGCGGTCACGCTTCCCTGGCGGGCGGTTTCGTAGAAGGCGGCGAGAAGCAGGGCAAGCATGGCGACACACGGGACGAGACGTGCGGAAATTACCGACCGCGTGTGTCAATTCCATGTCATTGGCGTGGATGTGCGTGGCAAATTGGGGCGCGATGTGGCGTACTTGACACGCGGCCGTCGCTTATTCGGGCGGCTGCTCGTCGTAGGCGACGAAGATCTTCCGCGTGCGTTCGACGACTTCCCAGGTGCCGCGAAAGCCCGGCGGAATCACGAAGCGATGGCCGGCGCGAAGGGTTTTCGCGTTGCCTTCCTCGTCGGTGATCACCGACGTGCCTTCCAGGATCTCGCAGTATTCGGCTTCGGTATACGCGACGTGCCAGTGGCCGGGCGTGCTTTCCCAGATGCCGGTCGAGAAGCGGCCACACGGGCTCGTGAAGCCGGGGGTGAGCGTCTGCAGCGGGTCGCCGGCAATCAGCTTCTCGGGCGCGACGCGATACGTGGTCGGCTCGCCTTGCGGAGCGAGTGCGTCGGTAATGGATGAAACGTCGATCATGGACAACATCCTTCTTCGGGTTGAGCGGAGCGCGCCGCCGGCGCGTCCGCAGGATTGTATGCCGGCGGCGGGCCCGGTCAATTGCCGGTTTTCAGTTGTTGCCACAGGCGGTTCTCGAGCCGCGCGATGTCCGCGGAACGCGGCTTCGAGAGCGTCATCCTGTCGAGCACGTCGGCGGGCAGGTACACGTTCGGATCGTGCGCGACGGCCGGCGTCACGTATTGATGGGCCGCCTTGTTCGCGCTCGGATAGTAGATCTCGTTGGTGATGTCCGCGTTGACCTTCGGGTCCTGGATGTAGTTGATCCATTGCAATGCAGCCTCCGGATGCGGCGCATCCTTCGGAATCGCCATCACGTCGAACCACAGGATGCCGCCTTCCTTCGGGTTCGCATAACGAATCTCGTAGCCGCGTTTCGCCGCGATCGCTTCGCGGCGCGCGACGCTGACGTCGCCCGACCAGCCCAGCACGACGCATACGTCGTTGTTCGCGAGATCGTTGTTGTAACCCGACGAATTGAACTGCGTGATGTACGGGCGCACCTTCTTCAGCATGTCGAACGCCGCGTGGTAGTCGGCCGGGTTCTTGCTGTTCGGATCCTTGCCGATGTACTGGAGCGCGGCGGCGAACACGTCGTCCGGCGCATCGAGGAACGACACGCCGCAGCCTTTCAGCTTCGCCACGTTGGCCGGATCGAATACCAGCGCCCAGCTGTCGAGCGGCGCGCCATCGCCGAGTGCCTTCCTGACTGCCTGCACGTTGTAGCCGACCCCGTCGGTGCCGTAGGCCCACGGCACGCCGTACTGGTTGCCCGGATCGGATTCCGCGATCTTCTTCATCAGCGCGGGATCGAGGTTCGCGAGATTCGGCAGCTTCGACTTGTCGAGTTTCTGGTAGACGCCGGCCTGGATCTGCTTTGCCATGTAGTTCGAGGTCGGCACGACGATGTCGTAGCCGGAACTGCCGGCCAGCAGCTTCGACTGCAGCGTGTCGTCGCTGTCGTAGACGTCGTAGCGGACGTGTACGCCCGTTTGCTTCTGGAAGTCGGGAATCGTGGTTTTCGCGATGTACTCGGACCAGTTGTAGACGTTCAGTTCGGCATCCGCAGCATGGGCGGGTATCGCCGACAACGGCGCGAAACAGGCGGCGGCTGCGATCGCAACCGGGAAGGCGAGACGGAAAGCGCGGACGGTCATGGTCACTCCCTTTCGAAACGAGGGCGGCGCGTGGCATCGCGCACGCGCGCCGCGGGTCGGTCGATGAGGCTCGCGGTGGTTCGCTGTGCTGCGTGTGCGCACCGGCGGGCCTCGCCGAATCTCGGGGATGACTGTATGCGGCAGCTGTTGGCGTGTCTGTCCATGAAATCCGTACAGCGGACCCGCGCCACGCACCGGAAACCCGCGCGCGGGAATTGGCAGCGCACTTTTGGCGTGGTAACGGTAAGCGTCCCGTTCTCCCGTGCATCGTATGACCGACCATGACGCCGATACGACGATCGATATCCAGCTGGGCCAGCTCGTCTTCATGTCCGACGCGCTGTCGGCCGTGGCCGCCGCGATCGGCTCGCCGGATTTCGTCGCGGTCGTGTTCGAGAGCCTGACGCGCATCGTCGATTGCGATTCCATTCATCTCGATTACGAGGACGAATCGCTGCACGATCGCCGGGTCGGCTGGATCGGCAGCTACGGCACCTATCCGGACCAGATCGAGCGCACGATGACGCGCTACTACCGCGATTTCGCGCGGATCGACACGACATTCGACTGCATCCGCGGCGAACGCGACACGCAGCTGCTGCAGCTCTCGACGCTGCGGCTGAACCCCGAGATCCGCCGCGCGTTTTACGACACCGAGGACATCCACGACGAGTGCGTGGTCACGTATCGCGTGGACGAGCTGACCTATGCGCTGTCGGTGTGCCGCGCGCGACGGCTGCCGGCGTTTTCGCTGAAGGAGCTGAGCATCGTCCGGCATGTCGCGCTGATCGTGTTGCCGCTGGCGGTCGCGCATCGGCGCATCGTCGGCGATCGCCCGGCCGATGCGGACGCGGATGCGCCACGCGCGCAGGAAAGCGGTGCCGCGCAGCGCCTGAACGACGTGTTCGGGAAGCTGACGTCTCGTGAATCGGAGGTGTGCGCGCGGCTCATTCGGGGCAGGAAGACGCAGGACATCGCGCACGAACTCGGCATCCGGCCGTCGTCGATCGATACCTACGCGCGGCGCGCGTTTGCGAAGCTCGGCATCGAATCACGCCGCCAGTTGCTGAACCTGCTGCTGGATCATGACGTGCTCGATGCGTCGTCGACGCGGAGAGGCATTGCGTGATCGCGCGCTACGATAGCGCTGGCCGATACACCAGGAGAGCCGATTGAGCATTACATGGGATGGAATCACGGGCGCCGACGTGCTCGACGACGCACAGGTCGCGAGCCGGCACGCGTTGGCCGATGCGGCGCGCGATGGCGACTGGGCGACGATGCTGGGTCTCGTTGCGAAACAGTCGAGTCTCGTCAATGCGACCCGGCTGGGCGGCACGTCGCGCTATACGCCGCTGCATCAGGCTGCATATGGCGGCGCACCGGAAGAGGTTGTCGTCGAGCTGTTGCAGCTCGGTGCATGGCGCATGTTGCGCGATGCACAGGGTGCGCGCCCGGTCGATCTGGCCGAGCAGCGCGGGCATCGACATCTCGTCGACCTGCTGACGCCGCAGCCGCGGCGTTTCGTGCCCGACGGGACGCTGCGTGACATCCAGCACCACTTCCACGACATGATTCGCGGCCGCATCGCGCACCTGCGCGTCGACGCGCTGCGCCTGCCCGAACTCGAGCCGCTGCTTGAGCTCGACGCAAAGGCCGACAGCATGTGGTTCGGGGTGCCGGGCATGTATGGCGGGTTCGGCTATGCGCTGCACGCCGACGGCGCTGCGGCCGTGCTCGTGTCGAAGAGTTGGAGCCGCGTGGTCGGCGGCTCCGGCCAGCGGCACGAGATCACGGCGGACGGGAGCACGCTGGTGGAGGAGGGGTTCGTGTAGGCGCGGCAACGGATGTCGCCGCGCGAGGCAAGCCTGGCGTTGGCTTCATCAAGGCTGCCGGGCAGGCCGAAGGGTATGCCGACCGACCAGGCAGGACTGGATTCGAGGCGCGCACCGTGCATATCGGCACGACGCTTGGAACGAACAGGATGCCGACGGAAGGGGGCGACCACGCATGTGTCCGTTCGACGCTCTCGCGATATTTGCCACGGCCGCTACCCTCTACGGCGTCCCGCATCGATGTCGGACGGAGCGCGGGGTGCCGAGTGACGCAATCATCATCGTCGATCTCCCCGCGTGCGTGTCGCCGTCACGTCCGTGTCATTGCCCCAGTCTCGGAATCATCGTGACGGTGGGGGCGGCGCTATAGGTGATCGTCATGGCGTCTCCCGGCTTGAGATCGATCATGCCGTTCGTCAATCCGGTTGCAAAAGCCGTTTGTCCGTTCCGCGAGACACTGATTGACGTCACGGTGCCACCGGCGACCGACATGCTGACTGCGCTCAGGTTGCTGTTGGCAAACGTCCACGGCGAAGCACCGACCGTCTCCACGACGGGCGTTAGCGGGACAACTGGACCAACGAATCCGTTTTGGGCGAAATTGTCTTCACTCCACGACGTGTAATTCCACGAACTCGAAAAAATCAGACCGGAAACCGCCCGAGGATAATTGACCGGCTGGGCCATATAATTTCCTCGTAATTTAAGAGATGCGCCCGTCACGAGTGCGCCCGCCGCAATCAGATAGGCGTCTGCGTTGCAGCAACCGATATTTTCCCCGATAGTACCGCTGATCTCCGTCAAATACGTGCAGGAAGGGTCCAGGTAAATTCCGGCTTTGGCGATGCCGGACAGGTGATTTTTCGAAACAAGGCATTCCCTGGTATTGAACAGTTCGATTCCATTGGTGTTGTTCAATGAGCCCGTCCCGGTGAAGGTAATGGCGGCGCCACTGGCAATTCCGCTACCGGTAAAGTTATTGGACAGGGTGACGGTCGGGCCATTTCCATTGCCGGCCACGGAGGTCACGTAAGTGCCGACCGGGATATTCGTTCCGGATACCCCTTGTCCCACCGCACACCCGCGCGCCGACGGATACGGCGTGAACGTCAAGGTGTTGGTTCCCGATGCTGCAGCGATCGAGGTCGCGAGCGTCTGCGATGCCATGCAGACCATCGGCGTGAAAACGATAGACGCACCACTTGCGATGGCGCCCGTCGTACCTTGGCTCAGCGTCACCGAATTCGCGGTCACACCGATCACGAAGGTTCCGGCCGCGATGTTGGTACCGCTGACGCCCTGTCCGATTGACACACCGGTCGTTTCATCGCCCGGCGAGCCAAAGCCGTAATTGTCGTTGTAGGCAACCCCGGTTGTCGTCGCGAAGGTGAGCGAGTTGGCGCCGCCCGAGGCCGAAGCCGTTGTCGCGATCGTTGCCCCGAACAAGCCCACACCGGAAAAGATCACGGTCCCGCCGCTAGGGACGGTCGCGTTCTGGTTCAGCGTGACCGTCGATGCAGTGGCGGAAACAACCGTACCGATTTGCACGCTCGTCGAGCCATTGAAATACCACGCCGTCATGCCGACGACCACGCCCGGATTATTGGCGAAGTTCAGCGTGCGGGTGGCCGAAGCTGCACTGATTGTCGTCAACGGGAATCCGTTTTTATTCTTTGGATCCCATCCGTTTATCAACTTGTTTTGCGAAATGCTGATCTGGGTATGAGTGCCTCCGTTGCTGATGACGGCTATTGGCCCTCCCGCCGAATTCTTGATTGTATTGTTGGTGATGTCGATGTGGGAGTTGTTGAACCCGGTTGTTGCGCTGATTTGCAGCGCGCCATAACCGTCTGTGCCGTTCGTAAAATCAGGAAACGCACTGATATTGGAGGAAATGCCGCATGTATCCAGGATGTTGTCGGCAACCTTTATATTGGCATTGCCGTACGTCGCGTAGCTCGCTTCCGACGCAATATAAATGCCCGCACACTGGGAGTTATAAATCTGGTTCCCCGTGACCGTTATCTCCTGGGCGCCGACGATGGCGATTCCTCGGGCGTATTTTGTCTGGTCGACGCGATTGTTGGAAATGATGATGCGTCGCGGGCGAATACCGTCTTGTTGATATCCGACGACGGCAAATGCGTCATCGCCGCCGTTTATTACTTCGTTGTTCGTGATGGTAATGTCGGAGCTTGCTCCGGTGACGTGAAAGCCATCATGCCAGAGATTGCGTAGCGTATTTCCAAACACCTTCCCGTTGACGCATGCACGCATCATGACGGCTTGACTCGCGGCATTGTTGACTTGACATCCGGATATCTCGAACAGGCTGCAGGATTCCAGATTGACCGGGCCGGCGCTCTCGCTGCTGTAGTACCCTGCTGCATTCTTTGAATAAAACTGCAAATTCTGGATTTTGAAATTGCTTGCGTTGTTCCAGTAAATGGATGCGTTTTGACCTTGTGAGGTCGTGCACTGAAGAATCGAATTCCACCCGGCCCCTATTATTGACGCGGTTGCGGTCAATGTATTGCTATACAGATAGGTCCCAGGCGGGAAGTAAAGGGGAATCCCTGCATTCAAGGCCACCTGGAGCGCCGCCGTATCATCAGTCACGCCGTCACCCATTACGCCAAACCGTCTCACGCTCATCGGCAGATCGACCAGTTCCTGCAGGAGCGTACGAGCGGTCAGACCCGTTGCAGTGCCAACGATGAATGTGGCCGGAAATTCGGTAGTCATTGAGCGCCTCGTATATCGAAAATTGATGGTAATTTTGGCAAATGGAAATTAATCCATCGAACGATGGGTAATTCAAATCCCTTGGCTTTTTCTTGGGCGGTGCTGGAGGTATTAATGGAAATTACGCGCTCGGCGCACTGTTCTTCAGGTTGTGTAAAGGGGCGCGAGCACGATCAATCGTACGTGTTGATTTTGAGGTTCGGGAATATTTTTTGAGAACGGTGCGGTAAATAACAAAAGTCAATTTTGGATTAAGTCGAGGGCCATTGATTCGCAATTCATTGCTTGTGGAGTTATTTTTGTGAATTGGATGGCAGGAGAGGGCCGACGAAGTGATTCCTGATTGATTCGATGAGGATATGGTTGTGAGATTTTTTCACAACGATCCGTGCCTGGGCGCTGAAGAAAAATCAGTCTTGCTGCGCCAATCAATCCGAATTGAAGGCTTGACCAAATGGGCATCGCGGGAGCCGGTGCGTGATGTATGCAGCGATGCTTCCTCCCATGCAGCATGGTGATCGAGTCAATCGCTTGGAACTGCATGCATTGAGGACCCGCGTAGCATGTAATCCGAGAGTAAGAGAGGGTTTCGGACAGGTTTCTCGGGCGAGTCACCTTGCCTGCAAGTGGCTAACCGTGGGTATCGGAACAACTGAAACCGAGAAGGTGGGCAAACCTGTCATCGACGACAATCTGACGACACGAATCGAGTCGTTGCTTCCACTATTCAATCCACGGTGCAAGAAGGATCCAGGCCGCCTGCCCGCTTTCATCGCACGCAGTTGACAGGCATCTTGTTCGTGCTCAAGACACCGGGCTGTGTAGGCACGACCTGCGCGCCGAGAGGGGATTGCCTGGACTTGGCATGTTGGCGACGGCTAGGCGATTGCCGGGAAGCCGGCGTGTGGGACTGTCTACGCGAGTTGCCGCTCGCGAAACTGCGCGCGGCAGGCAGACCTGATCGGCTTCTCGCGTGCCTTCGTCGATTCACATCAATTCGTGCTGTCGGGGCGGGCCTGAAGCTGGACCCAGCCCTGCCGATTGCGCGCGGCCCCAGGTACCCCATCTCCACCGATGCCAGCGGTACGCCGCTCATTGCGATCCCGGCTGTCGAAAACTTCCACGACGTTACGCAATGACTACCGCTGATCGCCGCGATTTCATCGATTCGCGGATTGCGTGGCCACCCGCTGCGCAGACCACGAGTGGTCCATGTCGATCGTAATTGCGACGTTGAGCGACATCGAGCGCGTTGCATGGCTGCGCGCCGTACCGAACACGGTGGCGACCCGGGCACATACCGCCGGGTCGTTGACCGCATTCATGCGTTGCTGAGGGACTTCCGTCGCACCCGAATCGGGTTCGCGCGCCATGCCGGCATTCACGGCGCGTTCCCCGGACTCGGTTGCCGTCCGGTCTGCCGGATGACCGTCCGGCGCGCTGAACTGCCTTGATGAAACGGACCCTTACGCCATTGCGTCCGCTGTCTTGTCCGCAGTCGATACGCGCTTGTTTGCCGCTCCCGCCAGCCGCCGATAACGCGCGAGCGCCCACAGCGGGAAGTACGCGGTATAGCCGTGATACTTCAGGTAGAAGATGCGCGGAAAGCCCGGCGCATTGTGCGAGCGGTGCCACCAGAAGCCGTCGTCCTGCTGCACCGACTGCAGATAGGCGATGCCGCGCTTCACCGAATCGGATTCGCAGTCGCCGAACGCCATCTGCGCAAGCAGCGCCCACGCAGTGAAGTTCGACGTGCTCTCGCCGCCGTTGGTGCCGCCCAGCTTCGGGTCGATGTAGCTGTCGTTCGTCTCGCCCCAGCCGCCGTCCGCATGCTGCCGTGCGCGCAGCCATTCGATCGCGCGGGCGATATACGGCTGCGACTTGTCCTCGCCGGCGAGCGCGAGGCCGGCCAGCACGCTCCACGTACCGTAGATGTAGTTCGTGCCCCAGCGGCCCCACCAGCTGCCGTCGGGCTGCTGCGTGCGCTTCACGTAGTCGATGCAGCGCGCGAGCGACGCGTGTTCGTCCGCGCGTTTCGTCACGCCGAAGCACAGCAGCACGCGGCCCGACACGTCCTCGGTCGGCGGATCGAGCAGTGCGCCGTGATCGGCGAACGGGATCGCGTTCAGGTACAGGCGGTCGCAGTCGGCGTCGAATGCGCCGAAACCGCCGTTGCGCGATTGCAGCCCGCGCATCCAGTCGAGCGCGCGCGCGACACGCGTCGCATACGGGTTCGTGCCGCCCGCGTTGGCATGCGTGCGGCCGCGGCGATCGAGCATCGCGGTGACGACCGCCGTGTCGTCGATGTCGGGGTAGTACGGGTTCGCGTACTGGAACGCCCATCCACCCGGCTGGACGTCGGCCGGCGCGTTCTCGATCCAGTCGCCGCGCAGGTCGTTCACCTGGCGTTCGGCCAGCCAGTCGTATGCGCGTGCGATGCGTTCGTCGAGTGCGCGTCGTGCTTCGCCCGGCTCGCCGTCTTCCGCCACTGCCACGCCGCGCGCCTGCTCGAGCGCCATCGTGCTCCACGCGGTATCCCACACCGGCGACAGGCACGGCTGGCAATACATGCTGCCGTCCGGCCGCGTGATCAGCAGCTTCTCCAGCGCGTTCTCGCAATCGCGCCGCAGCGGATGGTCGTCCGGGTAGCCGAGCACTTCCATCATCTGATAGCAGTACACGATCGGCGGGAAGATGCCGCCGAGCCCGTCCTCGCCGTTCATGCGCTCCGCGCACCACGCCTCGGCATGGCGGATCGCGCGCTGCCGCAGGCCCTTCGGCATCAGCGGCTCGACGTGGCGCACCGTGCGGTCGAGCGCGAGGAACAGCTTGCGCATGCCGCGGGCGGGCGGGAAGTACTGGCGTTCCTCGTCCGGCGGCGTGACGAACAGCTCGCGGATCGAGATCTTGCGCGGATTGCGGGCGCGCGCTTTCAGCGAGCACAGCACGAGCAGCGGCACCATCGTCGTGCGCGCCCAGTACGCGACCTTGTACATCGAGATCGGCACCCACTTCGGGAACAGCACGAATTCGATCGGCATGAACGGCGCCGCGCGCCACGGCACCTGGCCGAACGTCGCGAGCAGGATACGCGTGAATACGTTCGCGCGGGCCGCGCCGCCGAGCTTCAGGATCGCGTCGCGCGCGCGGACCATGTGCGGCGCGTGTTCGCTGTCACCGGCCGCCTTCAGCGCGAAGTACGCCTTCACGCTGCACGACACGTCCGGATCGCCGTCGACGTACAGCGCCCACCCGCCATGCGTGTCGAGCCGCTGGTTCGCGCGCAGGTAGCGCGCCATCTTCTCCTGGCGAAGGTCGTCGATCTTGTCCATGAAATGCATCATCAGGATGTATTCCGCGGTGATCGTCGCGTCGGATTCGAGTTCGAAACACCAGCTGCCGTCGGGCTGCTGGAGACGCACGAGGGCGTCGCGTCCACGGGCGATGGCGGTGTCGAGCGCGGACCAGGGGGAGGGGGTGGGTGTAGTCATGCGGCGGATCATACCATCCGGCCGGAATGTTTATATTGAGACGCCCGGGTGCTAACATCCGCACCATGAAAAAACACCTCGAACCCGCGCCGCACGACGTGCCCGCGCCCGTCGAACCGGCTGGAGCGGCCGGCACACAGGCGCCTGAAGCATCATTGGCGCCGGCCGTCCCCACCGCCGGCGTGCGTCGAAAAAAAGCGCCGGATCAGGTGCGAGCGCAGTTGCTGGCGGCCGCATCGGAAATCGCGACACATCACGGCGTGGCCGCGCTGACGCTCGATGCGGTGGCCGAGCGGGCCGGCGTGACGAAAGGCGCGCTGCAGTATCACTTCGCGAACAAGCAGGGGCTGCTGGATGCGCTGTTCGGTCAGGCGACCGAGCGGTTCGCCGAGCAGATGGCTGCGCGGGTGGCGGCGGATGCCGATGGCGCCGGCGCGGTGGCACGGGCGTACATGCATGCGGTGCTCGACGAGTCGCATCCGGTTGCGAGTACCGACGTGCTGCGCGTGCTGGTCGCGTCGATGATTACCGACCAGGACACGCGCGAGCGCTGGTCGGTGCCGATGCGGGAATGGACACGGCCCGACCCCGTGCCGCTCGAGCAGGCCGCGACGCTGATGATCTGCCGGCTCGCCGCCGACGGGCTGTGGATTTCGAAGCTGCTCGACAGCCTCGAGATATCCGCCGAATTGCACGCGGAGATCGGCCGGCAGCTCGATGCGATGAGCCGCGGCGTGTTTCCGAAGGGGCGCGACGGGGCGGCGTGACGCCTGCGGCGTGGTGCGTGGCCGCGTTCGCGTCCCGGTTCGACGGCGATCTCAGAATTGCGCCGGCAGCTTGACCTCCCTGGCATCGCGCCAGACCGTCAGCGGCACCACCGTGCCCTTGGGTGTCGAAAGCACCGCGTCTCTCAGGTCGTCCATCTGCTTCAGCGGGCGATCGCCGAACCGCAGCAGCACGTCGTAATTCTTCAGGCCGGCGCGATCGGCGACCGTGCCGGGCAGCACGGCGAGGATTTGCATCGCGCTGCCGGGGAGTTTCATTGAGGCCTGCGCTTTTTCGTCCAGGTCGACAAAGTGCACGCCGAAGACCGACGGACGGTTCAACATCGCCGCCGGTATCAGGCTGCGGTCGTTCGGAATGCTGTCGAGAAAGCGCGCCAGATACGCGGCCGGAATCCGGATCCGGAAGACCTTGTCGACCGCGTCGTAGTTCGAGAGGGTGAGCACGAGGTCGGTCCCGCTGATCTCGTAGGCCTTCAGGTCGAAGCGGTCCAGCTTGATGAAGAGGCCGCCGTTGACGGGCCAGGTCTTGCCGCCGTCGGCCACCGTGTTCCAGTTTTCGGTGTCGTTGTAGCCGCCGCCGTTCAGCGTCGGGATCGCGACCGGGACGTTGGCCTCCTTGTAGCGGGTGCTGAATTTCCCGTAGTCGCGCACGGTACTGAAATTCAACTTCTCCGTCGTATGGAAGCCGACCGCCAGCCCCAGCACGGAATCGGCACCGCGCGGCGTCTGGACCAGCGTCAATTGCGCATTGACAATGCCTTGATCCGCCGATAATCCCGAATCGCTGACGGTCAATACGGGGGAATCGTAACGCGTGTTTCCCTGGAAGCGCTCGGAGAGCCCCGCATAGACAGGCGGCACGGCTTTTTCTTGCGCCAGTGCCGGTTGTGCGGCCAATGACGACATCGCCAGCAGGGCGGCATAGACAAAACTACGTTTCATTCTCGGTTGCCCTCTTATGTGTTGTTATCTTGCTCGTGCGTTCATTCCCGACATCGGTGTTCGCGTGTGAGATCTGATGGCGGGTCTTGGGTGACGTGAGAGATTCTGAATGACCCGTTGCCGAGGTTCATTGAACTGCCATGTTCACCCAAACCTTGCCGGACAACGATCATCCACATGCGTGGCGTCGAAGCGTTCTCGGATCGTCAGCAGAGCCCGGTGCGAACACGAACTCGGTTCGATTTCATGCTTTGCCGAATCGCTTATCCGACAAGCTTCAGATAAGAGATATACATCAAGATCAGTTGCCTACGCACGGCACGGCCTCCGTCTTCCGGCAGATCGCGTTCGAATACGCTTCGAACAGTACCGAAAATCGTGGTGAGCGGCGTCAAATTGACGTTCGCCAGATCACGGAAGACGGCATCAGAGGCGCTGGCGAACATCGCAGCCGTCGCAGCATCCACGCGCTCGAGACAGCTTGGTAAATCGAGGTATCCATATCAGGACGCACACTCGCCGGCCCGATGGCGAATGCCAGACGTGAACTGCTTGACTGGCTCGGTGAACGGTTCGACCCCGAGGTATTTTGGGTGACCGACGCGAATACGCGGTTGGTCCAGGTGGAACCCAATGTCGAGCGTCCGCGGTCGCCACACGCATGATGCTGCAAGATTGACCTCAGCTAGCGTGCGAGGATTCTTTCGCTTCCAGCGTCCTGCCGTATTTCGAGGCTGCATTGAAGCATGCCGCCAATGCTACGCCCACCAAGGCAACGATTGTTAGCGTGCCCCATATGACCATCGGGCTACGTTGGCTGATTGCGAGCCAGCTGCCAACGTAGTTGCCAATGCCGCCACTGATTCCCCATGAGAGTCCTACGGCACCAAAAAACGTTGCTTGTTTCCCCTCATGTGCGAGTTCAGCCGTGAGTGACTCGATGGCGGGAAGAATCATCGTTTCCGCGAACGTGTAGGCCACAACGACGGCCAGTAACCATCCAAACCCGTCGCCTAGTCCGGCCAGCGGATAAAGAACCGCGAGAAAGGCATACGACCACAGCAAAACCTGATGCCGTGAAACAATTTTGAAGACCAGCAGCGACGCACCGACGAACACCAGGCCGGCTATGCCGTTGGCTGTGAAAACGGCGCTTGCTCCGGCTTCGGAGCCGGTTAGCCTGGCGGCGATGATCGGGAACAAGACGAACAGCTGCGAGAACAAGAACCACCATGCTGACGTCGCAAGCAAGAACAGGAGAAAAACACGGTCACGCGTCACTGCCTGCCAGCCCGATAGGAACGACGACCTGCTGGGGTACAGGCTATCGAGGTGACCAAATCTGATGCACCAGATCGCCATGGCGGCGAAGAGTGCCCCACTCACGAAGAACGGAGCCACGGGGTTGAAGCTGACGAGCAACGCACCGAGCATCGGACCAGCGACGACTCCAAGATTCAGCAGCAGATTGTTGAGCACGAATACCCGTGGGACGAGATCGGTCACCTGCCGCCCGAAAATGCCATAGACAGCGGATTCGTAAAGAGACGTGCCCAGCCCTATTGCGAGCGTCGCTACGGTAATCAGGGAGAAACTGCTGACCGCCCCGAATCCGATGAAGCCTGCGGCCCTTAACGCGAGTCCTGACACCATCAAGACACAGAAACCAAAGCGGTCGGAAAGCGGGCCGGTGACGATCGGTAGGGCACGGGCCCCGATCAGATGGATTGTCAGGACCGTGCCAATCTCGGTTGCCGAGAAATGCAGTCCTCTCGCCATATAGACGGCCATGAGCGGAAATGCCATGAATGTCGATACGTTGAGGAAGAACTGCGCGAATAAAAGCGTTCGCACGTCGCGCGGAAGAGAAACGAAATCGGCGCGCACGCTTCGAAGAAAGTCACGCGCACGAACATTTTTTTGGTTTTCGCCGACTTCGTTCCTGTATCCGCTCATGGGCTCTCCTATATCTGCCTCTCCCCGATCACCAGATCATGGCCGTTGCCGCTATGGCAGATCTGGGCGAAGGACCGCTCAACATCCTGAACTGCATTCTCGACAGTGAATGACGCATTGTAGTCGTCGTCCAAAAGTTTTAGTGCAGGCTCGAGAAGCGTTCGCTCTGCCAACGACAATTCCGGATGCCAAACGTCCACCAGGAGAATGGCGCGCGACGACGAGCTTTTGTTCCACACTTCGTGCTCAAAGCTGTCGTCAAACGCCAATACCTGGCCTTCTTTCCACGTGCTTCGGAGTTGGAGATTGAAAGGCAATCCGTGCCACGGACTCTCATGCGGCACCTGTCAGATATAACTGAGTGACTGAACATTGATGAATTCTGGCGAGTCGAGAATCAATCTTTCGGATTCTTTCAGGTTTGCATTCTTTTAATAAATTATTCTTTTTAGCGTAGGGTCATGAATCTGAAAAAACATTTATCTGAATTGGAGCGGCAAGAGGGGCAGGGAATCGAAATTGGGTGTCCAGCAAGCGTATCCGTTGCAAGCACACCAACTGACCTGCGTCGCGTCCAATCCGCTTGCTCACGATCAGGATGTTAGCTATTCTGACGCCCATGACCCATTCGCAAACCCCCTCGATTATTTGCGCCGCAATGTTGCCGGCGGGATAGCGATCGACTGAATGGATATCGTCACAACCCGCCCGGAAGGCGGGTTTTTGCTTTCTGGGCATTCGATGGAGAGCCTGGAAATGCAGACCGGGAAGTCACTTCACACGACGGCATCGGACGATGCCGTGTTGCTCCACATGATATGCGGCAAGATCGCATCCGGAAAATCGACGCTCGTCGCGCGGCTCGTGAGCGCCGGGCCGGTCGTTTCGATCAGCGAAGATGCGTGGCTCGCGCAACTCTATCCGGGCGAGATCCTGTCGATCGACGACTATGTCCGGTGCGCGAAGCGCGTCGGCCACGTGATTGCCGATCACGCCCGCGCGGTGCTGCAGGCCGGCGTGTCGGTGGTGCTCGATGTCCCGTTCAATACCGTCGCCGCGCGCGCATGGGGCCTCGCCATTTCTCAGGCAGCCGGCTGCGACCATCGATTGCACTACCTCGACGTCAGCGATGCCGTTTGCAAGGCGCGACTGCACGCGCGCAATGCGCGAGGCGACCATCCGTTCCAGGCGTCGGACGCCGAGTTCGAACGGATTACGCGGTACTTCGTTGCGCCGACCGCGGCGGAAGGGTTGAGCGTCGTCGCTTATGACGAGGCCGGTTTCGTCCGGCTGTCTTCGTAAAAGAGGTGCGCCAGCGTGGTGAACATCGAATATCCGTCTGAAACGCTCGAGCTGCCAATGGTGCAGGTTCCCGCCGGCACGATTGCCTTGAGGGACGACCGGATCGGCCGCACCTGGTGCGTCGATCTGCAACGCTTTGCGATCGGCTGCTACCCGGTGACCCAGGCGCAATACGCGGCAATCACGGGGCTGGCGCCATCGTCACATGCCGGCACGCAACGCCCGGTGGAGAACGTCTCGTGGCTCGACGCCGTCCGGTTCTGCAACCGGCTGTCGACGGCCGACGGTCTGCGTTGCGGTTACGACATCCACGAGGACGGAACGAATGCCTCGCCGGTTCCGGGCAGCAACGGCTATCGGCTGCCCACCGAAGCGGAGTGGGAGTACGCATGCCGTGCGGGAACGCAGGGCCCGAGATATGGCGAGCTCGACGCCATCGCGTGGTACCGGGAAAATTCCGGCGGCCGCACGCACGAGGTCGGTCAGAAGCAGCCCAACGGCTGGGGGCTGCACGACATGCTGGGCAATGTGTGGGAGTGGTGCGCGGATCAATACGACCCGGAAGTCTACGGTTCGTATCGCGTGTTTCGCGGCGGGGGCTGGGCCGACGTCGAGCGCAGTTGCCTTGCGACGAATCGCCGTCGCAGTCATCCGACTTTTGCGATCGACGATCTCGGGTTTCGCGTTGCGCGGTCGCTTGATGCGGGGGACGGGAGATCGGCGCACGTCGTGCGTGGATCGTCCGGCGGTTGATCGTGGCCGCCTCGTCGTGGCAAGTCGTGTCGTGACGACCGGGCTGCGGCCTGCGATGTGCGTGCGCCGCCCGTATCAACCTTCGTCCCGCCCCGGCGACATTCGACCCGGGGCGGAGCGGTTGGCGATCGAAATCAGCGTTGCGCAGCCGGCGATCAGGTGAGCTCGCCGGTGATGAACTGCGCGCGCCCTCGACCGAACGACCAGTCCGCGTCACCGTTTTCGACGATGGACACGATGACGTCGTCCGGCGAGATGCCGCATTGCGTTTGCAGGTTCTCGACCAGCAAACGATAGAACGCGAGCTTCTGCGGCTCAGTGCGATGGCGGCTCACGGCCGTCAACAGCACCACGTCCCGCGATCGCGGATAGCCAAGGCCGGTGTCTTCCACCACGAGTTCGCCGGGGCGATGTTGCGTGACGGACTGATAGCGATCGGTCGCGGGAACATCGAACGCCTGCACCATCGCCTGATGGGCAGCGTCCAGCAGGGTGCGTACCTGTTCGTCGGTGCGGCCCTCGATGAGGTCGAATTTGAGCATTGGCACGGGATTTTCTCCTGGGTCGGGATAGCGTCGGTACGGCATGCCGCTTCTTTCAGCGGTGGCATGCCGTTCTTCATACGGACTACTGAGTTAATGGCATAGAGGTTGGCCGGAACGATCGTCGCACTTACTGCTGGCGGCGCGCGAACGATACCGGATAGGCGGCCGAACGCGCATTGATCATCGGATCTTCCGCCTCGATACCGGCCGGCAGTGCGTTGGGCAGGAACAGCAGACGGCGCTGTGCCGCCGCATTGTCGGCTACCGCTTTCGTGATCGAGATCGTGCCGAGCTCCACGGTGCGATGGGTGTTCGACCATACGATGGAGGGATCGTCGAGCTTGTCGCCGGGCTGGGCGATCTGCAGGACGAGGCGGAACCGAATCGGCGCCTGCGCGACGCGTTGGCGGATTTCCGCTTGCAGATGGTCGGGCGCCACCTTGGCGGCCTCCGCATCCGATACATAGTGCTCGCCGTCGACCGGCAGCATCTGATAGCGCCCGTAGGTCACGGCGCCTTTCGCGTCGATGAAGCGGAACGTGTTGACGCCGAAGTACGGCAGCGTCGCATAGCTGGCCGGGAACGGCTTCGGCGCGGTGAGAAACGCCTTCGCGACCGGGTGGCTTGCCAGATAGGTATCCAGCGGCGTCGGCTTGGCCGCATTCGGGCCACTCGTGCCGATCGCGATCAGCAGATCGCGAAAGTCGTCGGCCGTCGGCGACGGAAACCCGTTAAACGAATGCGCAACGATATCGGTATCGCTGCCGTTCGGCAGCTTGAACTTGATCGCGAAGCCGCGCGGCGACGCGAGCGGATGGTTGTCCGCGATATCGGGAATGCCGGCAAAGTCGGAGAATCGGACGATCACCGGGACGGCGGCCTGGAAGTGCGGCGCCTTGCTGATGCCGGGCGCCGCGGCACTCGGCGTAAACGACCCTTCGAGCACGATGCCCTTGGCATGCACGGCGCGCGCGCCGGGATGCCGGCCAAACACGCCATTCAGCGCATCGACCAATTGCGTCGGGGACGACTTCTGGCCGGCGGAGGGCGCCGGCGTTTGGGCGGACGCTGCCTGCGTGGCCGCGAGGCCAAGCAGGAACGCCCAGGAAAGATGGGACGCGGATCGTCTCATGATCGGAACTCTTCAGTGGGTTGGGGACGGGGACGGCAACACGAGTCTAGTGCATATCGACAATAATGACAAATAGATGTGTCGTTATTGTTAATATGGTCCGGTCGAGCCCTTCCGGCGCGAGGCTATAATCGACCGCTCACCCGCCGATCCGAACCCTTTTCCCGTGACTACCAAGAACGACGTCCTACGCGCGCTGCAACGAGAACCGCTGACCGTCGTGCAGCTCTGCGAATCGCTCAATGTGACGCGCACGGCGATCAACATGCAGTTGAAGCAGCTCGAAGCGGAGGGGCTCGTGCGCCGGCACAAGCCGGTGCAGACCGGGACACCGGGCAAGCCGGCCGTGCTTTACGAGGCTGCGCCGGGCAGCGAGGACGCGGCATCGAGCGCGTATCCGGCGTTTCTGCTGGCACTGCTCGCCACGCTTCAGGCGCATCTCGACGAACGCCAGCTCGAAAAGGTGCTCGTTGAAACGGGCCGGCGCCTGGCGCGCGAGAACGGCCTGCCGGCGTCGGACGACTTCGACACGAACCTGGCCGGGGCGATGGCCGTCGTCGACGCACTGGGCGCACACACCGAAGCGGTCCCCGACGGCAATGCGATCATGGTCCGCAATTACAGCTGCCCGGTCGCGAGCGCCGTGCGCGAAACGCCCTGCGTGTGTCGCGCCATCGCCGCCTACTTTTCCGAGGCGACGGGGCGCACGGTCACGGACCATTGCCTGCGAGACGGGCGTCTCATCTGCCAGTACCGGATCGCGAAGAAGTAGCGGCACCGACCGGTGTGCACTGCGTTCGGCGAAAACAGATGCCCCGGAAAACACAAGCCATCTGAAGGTGCCGAACGATGCGCTTCGTCTTTAGAATGGGCGGCGAGCATCGCGAGCCGTCAGAATCGCGGCATCCGGTGGGGTGCCGCCAAGCCACCCGATAATGTGGGAGACATACGATGCAACACCGTCCGAAAGCTGTCCCGACGCAGCAGGTAGCGAACGAGCGCGTGATCGTCACCGAATGGCGATTTGCACCGGGCGCCGAGACCGGCTGGCATGTTCATCAGCATGACTATGTCGTCGTGCCGCAAACCGACGGGCAGCTTCTGCTCGAAACCGCACAAGGCAACCGTGAGTCGCAACTGCACGCCGGGCGCAGCTATGCGGGGCCGAAGGGCGTCGAACACAACGTCGTCAACGCGACGGACCACGAAGTGGTGTTTGTCGAAGTCGAGATTCTCTGAGGGCCGCGTAAAACCCCGCGTGCCAGCCGTAGTCGATCCTTTGCAGACCTCCGGTGCCGGGAGGACAATACCCCGGATATCTCTTCGGAGGCTGCCCGACATGGTCAAATTCCAGCCCGACGGATGGCATACCGTCACGCCCCGAATCGTCGTGCCCGATCCGCCAGGCCTGATCGAATTCATTCGAACGGTATTTCACGCGCAGGGCGAGTACCGCCCCGGATTGCCTGCGGAAATCAGGATCGGCGATTCGGTCGTGATGATCAGCGGGGAAGACGGCCTGCGCGATCCGATGGTCGCGTTTCTGTACGTCTATGTCGAGGATGCCGATCTGACCTGTCAGCGGGCGCTTGCAGCGCATGCGACCCTGCTCGAAGCGCCGGCCGACCTGCCGTACGGCGACAGGCGGGCGATGGTGAGGGATCCGTGGGGAAATGTATGGCAGATCGCCACGCATCGGCGCGATCTCTCGCCCGACGAGATCCGTTCAAGGCTGGCCAGCGGCGGCTAGGTACCAGTCACGGTGTGTCGGGCATTCAGGATGCGTCGTTTCTCGCCCAAGGTTCGCAGAGATTCTCCCGAATGATCGTCTGCACTGCTTGAGATGGCAGACATGCTGCATGCTCGGAAGCGAGTGCGGGTCGATCTCGTCGACGTGTTGCTCCACGTGGTGTGCGGCAAGATCGCGTCAAGCATGCGTGAAGGCGGCGACACGAGACTGGCGACGAGCGGCAGCCTCGTCATGCGTTGCGCATCGAGCTGACGAAGCGTCGCAATCACCGCCACTGTCCCGAACGCTCCGTCGACGCACCCGATACCGGGGCGCCGACGGCGTTCCGATTGCGCCGGACGCGTCAGTGCGCGCCCGATGCAGCGTCGGACGATTCGCCCTTCAGCGGCCGGGTGATCCAGATCAGCGGGATGATGCAGATAAAGATGAACGTCGACGCATAGAAGAAATCGTCGAGCCCGAGAATGGCGGCCTGGCCATCGACGAGCGAATTGAACAGCGCATGCGCGGACGACATGTCGAGATGCAGCGACGACTGCAGCGCGTCGATCTGCCGATTGAAGATCGGGTTGCCGACGTTGGCCTGCTCGGTCAGATGCGCGTGGTGCATGATCGTTCGGTTGTTCCATACCGTGCCGGCAATGGACGTGCCCGCGGCCCCGCAAAAAATGCGGACGAAATTCGACAGGCCCGCCGCTGCGGGGATGCGTTCCGGCGGCAATCCCGACAGGATGATCGCGATCAGCGGAACGAACCACAGCACGGCCGGAATGCCTTGCAGCAGCGTCGGAATCACGAGATGCCACGTGTCGATGTCGGTCACGTACATCACGCGCATGTAGAACACGCCGGCAAACCCGATGAACGACAGCGTGGCGATGATGCGGGCATCGACCGCTTTCAGCACGCGTCCCATGAACGGCGACAGCAGCACGGTGAAAATGCCGACCGGCGCGGTGACGAGCCCGGCGTCGAAGGCGCGATAGCCGAGGTCTTCCTGCATCCACTGCGGCAGCAGCACCAGGTTGCCGAAGTAGAGTGCATACGATACCGAGATCGCGATCGTGCCACCGAGGAAGTTGCGTTGGGTGAACAATCGCAAATCGACGATCGGGTTCGCTTCGGTCAATTCCCAGATCAGGAACAACGCGAAGCTGATCAGCGCAGCGATGGTCAGCCCGATGATGACGGGCGACGAGAACCAGTCGAGGTCGCGCCCCTTGTCGAGCATGATCTGCAGCGTGGCGACCCACGCGATCAGGAGCACCAGGCCGACGACGTCGATCGGCAGTTTGCGGGTCTCCGTTTCCCGGTTGCGATAGATCGCCCAGATCACGCTGGCCGCGAAGAGGCCGACCGGGATGTTGACGTAGAAGATCCACGACCAGCTGTAGCTGTCCGTGATCCAGCCGCCCAGCAGCGGGCCGGCGATCGGGCCGACGGTCGCGGTCATGGCCCACAGCGCCAGTGCGGTGCCGGACTTTGCTCGCGGATACGAGCTGAGCAGGACCGATTGCGACAGTGGAATCAGCGGGCCGGCCACCACGCCCTGGAGGATGCGCGCGGCCAGCAGGAAGGGCAGCGTCGGCGCGATGCCGCACAGCCACGACGCGAACACGAACAGCAGGATCGAGCCGACGAACAACCGGATCTGGCCGATGCGTTGCGTAAGCCAGCCGGTCAACGGAATCGACACCGCGTTGGCGGCGGCGAACATCGTGATGACCCACGTGCCCTCGTCGACCGATACGCCGAGATTGCCGGACAGGTTGGGAATCGCGACGTTGGCGATCGACGTATCGAGGACGGTCATGAACGTGGCGAGCGCCACCACGAAAGTCGCGACGACGAGTTGGCCGCCAGCCAGGGGCGGATGGTGAGTGGATGTCTGAGCCATGTTGGAACCGGGGTGGGGCACGTCCTTGTTCGAGAGCCGGACGTGTGTAACGGGCTGCGCGCGATATCGACGAATCGATCCGGTCGGCGATGCGGCTGGCCAGCGATGGATTCGCGAGCATCGACCGCCTGCATGCGACGGCATTGTGCCGAGACTTTTCTTTTGAAGCAGTGGCGCGCGCGGCGCGTTTCTCGGGATTGATGCAATTTCAGAATTAATCGGCGTTGTAGTGAGGGCGGGCAGTGGCGAGAGGGTCGGCCGCTGTTGCCGGCGCAACGTCGAGCCGGGAATGGGCGAACTCGGGATGATTCGCGGTGAATTGGCGAAAAACAGGGGAAACCGCAGCCAGGCATGCAGTTTTCGATGCCACCCCATTGCGGGGCATCCGGCGATGTACGGGGCTATCCGATTCGTCGACGGATGCGTTGAACCGTGAATCACGCAAATATCAGTTGCACGCGTCGTCGATTATTGAATGAAATGAAAAGAAGCTCGATTGTTTACGTGTGTGAGAAAGTCTTTGTTGCGTCACGTGTAGTCAGTCTGCAATAAATCGGAATGACGGAATCAGTGCTGAATTTCCCGGATTTATTGAATAGTGCCGCATGAGTGTATCCAGTATTGATTTATCAAGCGTCGTCAAAGGTATAGCGTGTTGATCGCTCTGGTGCTGCCTGTTAATGCATCGTCTGATATATGCAGGCCATTCTATTCATAGGAGATTCAGGCAATAAAAATTGCCGCGGATGACTGATCGAGACGCGCTCCGGAAAATTTTCGGCATACAGAACAATGATCGAAAATGAAATTCGAGGGATTCACCAGCGCGCCGCGATCGGCCCTCATCCGATGCGCGAAGCACCGGGGGCCACGCTTCAGTTTGATCGTGGCCCACCCGATAGACGCATCGGGAAAGCCAGTCGCATCGGACGCCGTCGCTCCTGATGTCAAGGCCCGCTTCAGGAAGTTTCCGCCTTCAATGCTTGCATCGCTGCACGTCCTGAGCCCGACCACGCAGGAGCCGGTCGCGGATTGCAAGCCCGAAACAGGCGCGGGGCGACCGACACCTGTCGCAATCGTCAAGATTCACGTCGCGTGCAGATAAAACCTCCCCGTTCCCGCCGCCGTTAACCCGTTCGCAGCCCATGCGCCCCGCGTTGTGACGCGGCGTGCGTCTTTCGTGATCCGGAATCCACATCCGTCGTTGGCCGCGCCCGGCCGGCGCAAGGGAACGTCATGCGAAAACAACTCACTATCCGTGGTGGTCTCGTCGCGACCATCGCCGGCTACACCGTGCTGCTCGTACTGGTGGTCGGCGCATGCATCGCGGCCCTCTACATGGGCAACGCTTCGCTCGAGGCGATGTACCGCGACGACACCGCGTCGCTGCTGCACCTGAAGACCAGCTCCGAGCGGATGCTCGTGCTGCGCGAACGCATGAGCGACGTCGCGCAGATCATCAGCGCCGGCCGCTCGGGCAAGGAAGAGATCGCGAAACTCCGCACGCTCCTCAAGCAGAGCAACGACGAACTGGACGCCTATGCGGGCCTGCACGCGCGCAACGCCGACGAACAGGCGCTGTTCGACACGCTGCAGAATCGCCGTCGGGCGTTGCTCGACGGCGTGTTCGTGAAGGCGCTTTCGCAACTCGACGGCGACGATGGTTTCGGCTTCCTCGACACGCAGCGTACCGCGCCGCCCGCGCTGTTCGTCGCCTACCAGGAGGCGATCGATGTGCTCGAATCGTTCCAGGTCGCGCGCGAAAAGGCGCGCTATGAGGCGGCCGGAGTCCATTTCCACCGGATCGTGTGGGGGATGGCGGCGGTCGCGCTCTTCGCACTCGTTGTCGGCTTCTTTGCGCAGCGCATGCTCGCGAAGGCGATCATCGAGCCGATCAACCTCGCGGTCGACCAGTTCGAGAAGATCTCGAAAGGCGACCTGACCGGAACGGTCGTCGTGCCCGGCGAGAACGAGATGGCCTATCTGCTGCATGCGCTCAAGCGGATGCAGGACGGCCTCGTCGATACCGTGAACCAGGTGCGCGCGAGCACGGAGACGATCGTCGGCGACGTCCGCACGATCGCAAGCGGCAACGTCGACCTGTCCGCGCGCACCGAGCAGCAGGCCGTCTCGCTGCAACAGGCGGCGGCGAGCGTCGAGCAGCTGACGGCGGCCGTGCGCCAGAACGCGGACAACGCGCGCGATGCCCGCACTTACGTCGAAGGCGCGGCCGGTATCGCGTCGCGCGGCGGTGAGGCGATGCAGCGCGTCGTCGAGACGATGTCGGCGATTTCGCACAGTTCGACGCGGATCTCCGGGATCGTCGGCGTGATCGAGAGCATCGCGTTCCAGACCAACATCCTTGCGTTGAACGCCGCCGTCGAAGCCGCGCGCGCAGGCGAGCAGGGGCGCGGCTTCGCGGTCGTCGCGACCGAGGTGCGCGGGCTCGCGCAGCGTTGCGCGTCGGCGGCGAAGGAGATCCGCGAACTGATCGGCCATTCCGCGCAGCGTGTCGAAGACGGCAGCGGCCTCGTTGCCCTGGCCGGCTCGGCGATGGCCGAGCTCGTCGCGGCGGTCGAGCGCGTCAATACGATCATGAACGACACCAGCAGTGCGTTCGAGGAGCAATCGTCGGGCATCGAGCAGGTGAACGCCGCGGTCATCCAGATGGAGCAGACGATGCAGCGCAATGCCGCGCTGGTCGAGGAGGCCGCAGCCGCGGCGCTGTCGCTCGATGAACAAGGCTCGCGGCTGAGCGCGGCGGTGGCGCAGTTCCGTCTGCGTGACGAGGCGGTCGCCTGATGCGCCGATGTTCGCGACCGGAGCTGCCGCGTCGGGCCGGGCTTGTGGCCGACGCGGCGCGCCCGATGTCGACGCGGCACATTTCTGGTGCGAACCGCCCGACTGCCGATCTCGACGCGGTCCATGCACCGACTCGGTGAAGCACGATCGCCGAACCCGATGCGATGGGGTGGCGTGCAATGCCTGCGACGCGACGAAGGTAGCGCCGTGACGCCTGTCGGCAGGGGCTGCGGCGCAATTGCGGCGAGGTTCTCCACAGGGTTATGCACGGAAATTGTGGATAACTCGTGGAGCATGAAGGACCGCCGACGATTCCCCGACACGCGTGTCGCAATGCGACATCACATACCGCGAATTGCTTTGCCGGAATGATCGTTTCGTGGCTGTCACGGAAGGGAATAGCATGAAGATCCCTCTCGATTGGCCGCCGTATGCATGGCCAGTCATTGCGACCGTACCGGCCCGACATGACGACACTGAACGACTATCTCCAACAAAAACGCGACGCCTGGCTCGCGAAAAAAGAAGCCGCCCGCGGCAATCCGGAACTCAAGGCCACCCCGTTGAAAGCGACGGTGCGCGCACTGGGCCGCAGCGGCGTGCGGGAGATCCGCATTCGCGATTTCCAGGTGATCAGCGACAGCCCGCCGGATTTCGCGGGCTACAACCTCGGGCCGGCGTCGCCGGAGCTGCAACTCGGCGTGCTGGGCAGTTGCCTGACGCACATCACGCTGATCCAGGCCGCGGAGCGCGGCCTGAGGATCGACTCGATCGAAGTCGAGGTGACCGGCGACCAGCACCCGCTTGCGCAGCAACCGGGGTTCGAGCATGTGCCGGTGTTCCCGCACAACCTTCGCTACACGCTCGATATCGTCTCGCCTGAACCGCCGGAGACGATTCGTGCACTGCATGAAGCAGTCGAGGCCGTGTGCCCGATCTTCAACCTGTTGAGGCTGCCGCAGACGATCGACGGCGAGTTGCGGCATACGCACGGTTGAAGTGCGCCGGTGCATCGGCACGTTGCAGCGTGTCGCGTCCCTGCGGGGTGAGCGGGCGGTCGCTACGCCGAGCACCCTGTCGGGGCTCTGATATGACGACGATTCCTGTCGCACTGGGATTCGATGGCGGATGCGTCATCCAGCTGCTGAGCGCGTGCCGACTCGGGGCCGGGCGACGCCGGTCGTCGTGCACCAGCCGGCGCGAAGTCAGGCCGCAGCGGCTTGAAGGTCGAGTGTTCGGCACTTCGTCTCGTCGGCACGATCCTGAAGTTGCTGGAATGCGTCCAGCAGCCGCGCGCGCAGCACGGCCAGCGTCGGGTCACGGCGATCGCGCGGCCTGGCGACCTCGACGTGGATCTCGTCATCGATGCGGCCCGGGTTGGGCGCGAGCATCAACACGCGATCGCCGAGATACAGCGCTTCGTCCAGATCGTGCGTGACGACGATCGCGGCTGTCCGGTGCCGCTCGACGACATCGAGCAGCAGCGTCTGCAACCGCATCCGCGTGATCGCATCGACCGCGCTGAACGGTTCGTCGAGCAGCAGCAGGTCCGGCTCGCCGAACAGCCCGCGCGCGATTGCGGCGCGCTGGGCCATCCCGCCCGACAACGTGGCCGGCAGTTGCCGGGCGACGCCAGCCAGGCCGACTTCGTCGAGCAGCCGTGCGACGGACGGCTCGCGCCCGCCTCGCGGGCCCGCCGCAAAGCCGACGTTGTCGGCGATCGATAGCCACGGCAGCAGCCGTGGTTCCTGGAAGATCACGCCAGCGCGCGGCGAGGGGCCGTCGAGCGCGATGCCGCCGAGCTTCACGCTGCCGCGGAAATCCGTGTCGAGGCCGGCAACGATCCGCAGCAGCGTGCTCTTGCCGCAACCGCTTGGGCCGACCACGCAGACGATCTCGCCGCGCGCGACCTGCAGCGGGACGTCGGCGAGGATCGTGCGATCGCCGTAAAGCTTGCGGGTGATGCGCAGGTCGAGCAGCGGGGTAGCGGTGCTCGCCGCCGTGTGTGCAGAAGGAGGGGGGCTCATGTCGACACCTTGCGTGGCGTGTGATCGAAGGCGTCGCGCCAGCCGAGCCAGTGCGATTCGACGCGCGCCATCGCGCCGTCGGTCAATTTGCCGAGCAACGCCAGCAGCAGGATCGCACCGAACACGAGATCCGGCCGCCCGGTTTCCCGGCCGTCGCTCAGCAGGAAGCCGAGGCCACGCGTGGCCGCGATCAGCTCCGCGGCGACCATGAACATCCACGCGAGACTGAGGCCGGTGCGCAAGCCGGTGACGATCTGCGGCAGCGCGGCCGGCAACAGGATGCGGCGGAACAGCGCGAGCGGGCCGAGCCGGTACACCGCGCCAAGCTCGACGAGCTTGCGGTCGACATCGCGAATGCCCGCGACCACCGCGAGGTGGACCGGGAAGAACGCGCCGATGGCGATCAGCGTGATCTTCGGGGCTTCATCGATGCCGAGCCACAGCAGCAACACCGGCACCCAGGCGAGCGACGGAATCGCGCGCAGCGCCTGGAAGGTCGGCTCGAACAGCGCGTCGATCCGGCGGCTCAGGCCCATCGCCGCGCCGACGACGAGCGCGAGTCCGGCGCCCGCCGCAAACCCCGCCGCGACCCGCAGCGTACTCGCGCCGACATGGCGCGCCACGCGCGTGACGCCCATGCGGGCGAGCGTGTCGAGAATCTCGCTCGGCGCCGGGACCAGATGGCTCGGCAGCCAGCCCTGCCGCACGACGACTTCCAGCAACGCGAGCGCCGCGAACAGCAGCGCGAGGCCCGCGATCCGCCATCTGCGAAGCGGATCGCGCCGGACGGCGCGTGACGAGGCGGGGCGGCGGGGTGCGAGCGTATCGTCGCGGGCAGCGGTGTCGGTCATGGGCGGCAGTCTCAGCGCGACGCGTCGACCAGCGGGCGCGCGAATGACGGATCGATCAGCGTATCGACGATCTTCGCGGGATCGACGCCCGGCTTGGTCAGCTGTTCGGCTGTCAGCACCGGCGCCGCCGCCTTCAGCGCCGCGCGCTGGGTGTCACCCGGAACGGGATCGCTGAAGTCGTTGCGCTGCAGCTGCAGTTTCGCCACCGGCAGCGATACCTTCGATTCGTCGGCGACGATCTGCGCGGTATCGGCCGGATGCGCAACGATCCATTGGCGTGCGCGATCGTAGACCTTCAGTACGCGCGTGACCGCCTGCGGGTACTGGGTGGCGAACGCGTCGCGGACGTTCAGGAAGCCATAGGTGTTGAACGCGACATTGCGATAGAGCAGGCGAGCGCCGTCGTCGAGCTGCGCCGCGGCCATGTGCGGATCGAGGCCGGCCCACGCATCGACCTGCCCGTTCGCGAGTGCGGTGCGCCCGTCGGGATGCTGCAGGTTGACGATCTCGACATCGTCGCGGGTCAGGCCGACCGTGTGCAGCGCGCGAAGCGTGAACAGGAACGGATCGGTGCCGCGCGTCGCGGCGATCTTCTTGCCCTTCAGGTCCGCGAGCGAGCGGATCGGCGAATCCTTGCGGACCACCAGCGCGGTCCACTCGGGGCGGGAGAACACGTACACCGTATGGATCGGGTTGCCGTTCGCGCGCGCGAGCACCGACGCGAGGCCCGCGGCGGAACCGAAATCGACCGCGCCGCTGTTCAGGTATTCGAGCGCCCGATTGCTGCCCAGGCTCAGCACCCAGCGAATCGACGTGCGATCGGCCTTGAACTCGTCCTCGAGCCAGCCGAAGTGGCGGATCACCAGGCTTTCCGGTGAGTAGTACGCGTAGTCGACGCGGATTTCCGCGGGCGTCGCCGCGCGGGCTTGCACCGAAACGAGACTGGCGAACGCGGCAACGACGAGGGCCGCGGATTGCCACGCGCGGGACCAGGACAGCTTCATCGGGGATTCTCCGGAAGGGCGGCAAGGGGCCGCGTACAGGCAGGGTGACCGGCTAATGTAACGAAGCATCGGCGCGCCGCGAACGAAGAAATCCGCGATTGAACATGCACGCCGCTGCTAAGCGCGGACGGCGAGCAACTTAATGACGCGGGCCGATTAATTTATCGATTTATATCGCTTGGGATAACCGGATCGGGAGAACAGAATGCCTGCTGCCGGAACGCGAAGGGATCGCGGTTGCATCGGATCTCTGTTGGGCGCGAATGCCAGACGCGCGACTTCCGGCGCCATGCGGACATCGCCGATCATGCGGCGAAACACTAAGGAATGCGATGAGTTCGATCGATCTGAACGCCGTCACCCCGGTTTCCTCGCCCATTCGCTCGGCCAGCGACGTCGCGCGCCTGATCAACACGGTGGACAGCTCGGTCAGCCATGCCCGGATGATCGTGCTGCTGGCGCTCGGCGGCGTCTTTCTCGATGCGTACGATCTGACGACCCTGTCCTACGGGATCGACGACGTGGCGCGCGAGTTCGGCCTGACGCCGGCGCTGACCGGGCTGGTCGGGTCGGCGATCATGATCGGCACGATCTTCGGCAGCCTGATCGGCGGATGGCTGACCGACAAGATCGGCCGCTATCAGGTGTTCATGGCCGACATGCTGTTTTTCGTGGTCGCGGCGATCGCGGCCGGGCTGGCGCCGAACGTCTGGGTGCTGATCGGTGCGCGCTTCGTGATGGGGCTCGGTGTCGGCATCGACCTGCCCGTCGCGATGGCGTTTCTCGCGGAATTCTCTAAGTTCAACGGTCGCGGCAACAAGGCGTCGCGGCTTGCGGCGTGGTGCCCGATGTGGTACGTGGCGTCCTCGGTCTGCTTCCTGCTGATCTTCGGGCTGTATTTCCTGCTGCCTGCGGAGCATGCGGGATGGCTGTGGCGCGCGTCGCTGATCTTCGGCGCGGTACCCGCGCTCGTCATCATCCTGTTCAGGAACCGGTTCATGAACGAATCGCCGCTGTGGGCCGCGAACCAGGGTGACCTGGCCAACGCCGCGCGGATTCTGCGCGAGTCGTACGGGATTCATGCACACGAAGCGGAGGACGCCGGGCGTGCGCCGAGCCCGCCGCCCGTGCGAATTCGTGTGCTGTTCCAGCGCCCGTACCTGGGGCGCACGATCGTCGCCAGCGTGATGAACCTGTGCATCCCGTTCGAATACACGGCGATCGCTTTCTTCCTGCCGTCGATCCTGTCGCAGTTTCTCGGTGCCGGGGTGTTCGAAACGATCGCCGCGTCGCTGGCGCTGAACGTGCTGTTTGCGTTCACCGGCGGCTTGCTGGGCATGCGCCTCGCCCATCGCCATGCGTCGCGTCATGTCGCGATCGCGGGGTTCGCGCTCCAGTTCGTCGCGCTCGTGGCGCTCGCGCTGGCGGGGCATCCGCATGGCGCCCTCGCGATCGGCTTCGTGCTGTTGATGCTCGGCACCTGGCTGTTCGCGGAAGGGTTCGGGCCGGGCGCGCAGATGATGATCTACCCGACGCTGTCGTATCCGGTGGCGATCCGCGGTACCGGCGTCGGCTTCGGGCGTTCGCTGTGCGGCATCGGTCAGGCGCTTGCGCTGTTCGTGCTGCCGATCCTGCAGGCGCGGCTCGGTACGGACATGTTCTGGGTTGTCGCGATCAGCGCCGCTACGCCGATCGTGTTCCTGTTGATCGTGCGTTACGAGCCGACGGCGCGTGATATCGACGACGACGGCGTGGTTTGAACACGGTCGAGGTCGCTCATCGTTGGGGCAGCGCGCGCACGCTCAGTGCGCGCGTTTTCGTTGCTGTAACCACAATGTTCGTCCTCTCGATGTCCGAGCGCGGTGGCAGAACCCGCATCGGGGCTGCACCGGGAGTCGAGTGAGGGGAGCGGGGAGATCAAGCGGCGGCGTGTCGGGCGAGTGGTGGCCCGACGCACCGGTTGCTGCTCATCGTGAAGCCAGCCGGTTGGCCCGCGCAGGCGGGCCAACCAGCCGCTGCATGGCCGTCACGCTTAGGCCGCCACCTGTTCGGCCTCGCGCTTGACCTGCTCAATGTCGCGGTACTGCGCGGCCGGATGTTCGTCCGGCAGCCGCGCCGATCCGCCGAACAGTTTCTCGCGCAGCGTGCCCGGCGCATAGCCGGTCGGATACACGCCGCGCCGCTGCATCTCGGGGACGAGATAACGCACGACGTCCTCGAAGGTTTCGTGCGCAACCGCATACGCAAGGTTGAAGCCGTCCACGTCGGTGGCCGCGACCCATTCCTGCAGGATGTCCGCGACGGTCGCGGCCGACCCGACGAACACCGGGCCCAGGCCGCCGATACCGCCCCAGGCCGCCAGTGCCTCGATGGTCCATGCGGTGTCGCCGCCCGCCAGGTGTTCGACCGCCGACACGATCGCATTCGTTTCGACGCGCCGGACGGGATCGTTCGGCGCGTACTGGCCGAAGTCGATGCCGGTCCAACCGGACATGAACACCAGCGACCCGTCGTACGACACGTACTTGCGATATTCGTCGAACTTGGCCTGCGCCTTCTCGTCGGTTTCGTCGACGATCACGGTGACGAGGTTGTAGATCAGGACCTTGCTAGCGTCGCGCCCGGCGGCCGTGGCCTGCGCGCGCACGTCGGCCACGTCGCGCGCCAGCTGCGGGCGGGTCGGCGCGGCGACGAACACGCATTCCGCGTGCTGCGCGGCGAATGCCTTGCCGGGGCCGGACGCGCCGGCCTGGAACAACACGGGCGTGCGCTGCGGCGACGGTTCGCACAGGTGGTAGCCGGGCACATCGAAGAAGCGACCCTTGTGGCCGATCTCGTGCACCTTCTCCGGATGCGTGAACACGCGGCCGTCGCGATCGCGGACCACCGCGCCGTCCTCCCAGCTGCCCTCGAACAGCTTGTACAGCACCTCGACGTACTCGGCCGCGACCGCATAGCGGTCGTCGTGGGTACGCAGGCCGTTGTCGCCGACGTTCTTCGCGCCGCTTTCGAGGTAGGACGTGACGATATTCCACGCGAGCCGGCCCTTCGTGTGATGGTCGGCGGTCGACAGCCGGCGCGCGAATGTGTACGGGTGCTCGAACGTCGTCGACGCGGTGATGCCGATGCCGAGATGCTCGGTCGCCATCGCGATCGGCGCGGCGAGCTGCAGCGGATCGTTGACCGGGATCTGCGCGGCCTGATGCAGCGCGTGGTAATTGCTGCCCTTGTAGACGTCGTAGTAGCCGATCACGTCCGCGATGAAGATCGCATCGAAAATCCCGCGTTCGAGCACGCGGGCGAGGTCGGTCCAGTAGTCGAGATCCTTGTACTGCCACGACCGGTCGCGCGGATGGGCCCACAGCCCGGGCGACTGGTGGCCGACGCAGTTCATCTCGAACGCATTGAAGCGGATGGTCTTGCTCATTGGGCGGCTCCTGTTTCTGCATGCGTGCTCGTGCTTGTACTCGCCCCCGGGCCGTTGCCGATCTGCCAGACGAACGGCGGCGTGCGCCCGTTGATGACCCAGTCGCCGACGATCCGCGCCTTGTAGACGAGCGGATTGTGCGACGACACGGTGCGCGCGTTGCGCCAGTGACGATCGAGCGCCGTCGTGCTGCGGGTCGCGGAGGCGCCGAGCGCGTCGAACAGGCGCGTCGCCGCGCGCAATACGAGTTCCGACACGACGAGCTGGCTTTGCGCGGATTCGATCTCGGCTGCGACGTTCGCATCGTGCTCGGCCGCGGCGTCGCCGCCGAAGTGCGCTTCGTAGGCCTGTTGCAGCGGCTGCGCGGCGCGCAGCGCGAGCGCGTCGGCCGCATAGGCCCACGACGCGATTTCGCCGATCACCTGTTGCAGCTGCGCGTCGTCGGCCGCGCGCGGTGCGTTGCCGTGGCTGTATACGCGGGTGCGGCGGCGCACCAGGTCGCCCGCGTCGCGCACGATCGCGTGGCCGATGCCGGCCAGCGTCGCGACGTGGAAGAGCTGGTAGAACGCCGTCTGGTACTTGAAGCGTCGCGCGAAGTCGATCACGTCCCGGGCGTCGACCGCTGCATCTTCGAAGCGTGTGGTGCCGCTGCCGGTCGTCGTCTGGCCGAAGCCGTCCCAGTCGTCCTCGCGGATCACGCCGGGCTGCGCGGTTGCCACGGCGACGATCACGTCGCTACCGTCGTCCGCGCGTTGCGCGAACACATCGATCCAGTCGGCGAACAGGCTGCCGGTGCTGTAGAACTTCCGGCCGTTCAGCACGAGCCGGCCATGCTTTTCCGATACCTTCGTGATGGTCTGGCCGAGCGCCACGTCGCCGGTTTCCGTCCACGCATTGCCGACGAGCTGGCCGCTCGCGAAACGGTCGAACCACGTCTGGCGATCGGCGCCGGGCGGCGCATTCAGCCAGTCTTCGACGAACGCGAAGTGCCCGCGCAATGCCTGCGGCAGATTGGAATCGGCGGCGGCGAGTTCGGTCAGCAGCCGGAACAGCTGCGGCAGCGACGCGCCGGCGCCGCCATCGCGCACCGGCAGCCGCACGGCGCCGAAGCCGGCCGCCTTCAGCCAGCCGATCGCCTCGTGCGGCAGCTCGCGGCGGCGTTCGCGTTCCGCGGTGCCGGCCGCGATGCGTTCGAAGATCGGCCTGAAGCGGCTGGCAAGCGCGTCATAGTCGGTGCCGGTGGAAAGTTCGGTTGCTGCGGGAGACGAAGTCATGCGGGGTCCTTGAAAGGCGGGGCCGTCGATGCCGGCAGGCCAGTATAGGAAGCACGCTGCGGACGATCCAATAACGGATTCGTACATCGTTATCGCCATCGGGCATTACGCGGGCGAGGCGGCGCGGCGTCGATGCCGGAGCGTCGATGTCGCCGCTGACGCGCGGTTGCTTGCGCGCAGCGTGCCGTATCGCTTGTCATGCGAAGGAATATCGTTGTGCGAATCGCTCGGTTTGCCGGCGTGCGGTGCGCTGCTAGATTGAATGTTTCCGTCAATCAGCAGGAGAGCCCGATGTCAGACACGAGCGCCACGATCCAGGAACGGCCGGCCGATACGCAACCGCAGGCGGCCCACGTGATCGCCGACGACGCGCAGGCCATCGCGACCGCGCATGCCCTTGCGCAGCGGCTCGCGGAAGGCGCGGCCGAGCGCGACCGGGAGCGCCGGCTGCCGCGTGACGAGATCGAATGGTTCTCGCAGTCGGGACTGTGGGCCATCACGGTGCCGAAGGCCTATGGCGGCGCGGGCGTTTCGCATGTGACGCTGACGGAGGTGGTGAAGATCGTCGCGGCGGCCGATCCGTCGCTCGGGCAGTTGCCGCAGAATCATTTCGGGCTGGTCGACGTGATCGCGCTGACCGGCACCGACGCGCAGAAGCGCCACTTGTTTTCGGAAGTGCTGAGCGGCAAGCGGTTCGGCAACGGCTTTTCGGAGAAGGGCACGAAGCACGTGCTCGACCTGAAGACGCGCGTGCGGCGGGACGGCGACGACTACGTCGTCGACGGCACCAAGTTCTATTCGACCGGAGCACTGTTCGCGCATTACGTGCCGGTGCTCGGCCTCGACGACGCGCGCCACGCGTGGCTCGCGTACATTCGCCAGCCCGCGCCGGGGCTGACCGTGATCGACGACTGGTCGGGGTTCGGGCAGCGGACCACCGCGAGCGGCACCGTCGTGCTCGACAACGTACGCGTGCCTGCCTCGCATGTGCTGCCGGCCCAGCGCGTGTCGGATCTGCCGACGCTGAACGGCCCGCTGTCGCAGATCATCCAGGCCGCGATCGACGCGGGCATCGCGAAGGCCGCGCTCGACGATACGCTGACCTTCGTGCGCTCGCGCACGCGGCCGTGGGTCGACAGCGGCGTCGAACGGGCGGCCGACGATCCGTTGACGATTCGCGAGATCGGCCATCTGCACATTCAGCTGCATGCGGCGGAGGCGCTGCTCGAGCGCGCGGCGCGTACGCTCGACGAGATCGCGGCGAGCGGCAACGTGACCGAGGACGATGTCGCGCGCGCGTCGGTGGCGGTGGGCGAGGCGAAGGTGTTGACGACGGAGATCGCGCTGCTGGCGGGCGAGAAGCTGTTCGAACTGGCCGGCACGCAGTCGACGCTGGCCGAGCACAACCTCGACCGGCATTGGCGCAACGCTCGCACGCATACGCTGCATGATCCGGTGCGCTGGAAATATCACCTCGTCGGTAACTACTACCTGAACGGCGTGCGGCCGGCGCGCCATGCGTGGAATTGAATGCGTGGCGATCGGCGTGTGACGGCTCGCCGATGAGCGAGTTGAGCGCGTCCCGGCGGTCGAACGCCGCCACGCGATCATGAGCGAACCCGGCAATGCCTTCGTCGAAGTGCTAGTGCCGGGTATCGGGCCGCCCGGGGCGCGTTATCGCACTGGCGCGGCGACGCGATGAAGTCGCCGCATCCCTGTGAGTCGGCTTACCGAGGCGATTCCGGCAGCGTGTAGTCGAAGCGGTAAGAATGCTGGCCGTTGTCGATGGTGATGATCAGCGAGCCGGTGAGCCCCAGCAATTCTCCCGTGCCGGAATCGGGTACGACGGTGATCGACTGCTGCGGCTGCCCGCGCGTCATGGTGGAGCTGTGCTGCAGGACGAAACTGCCGTGGCGGCCGCCCAGCGCGCCTTGCACGGTTTCCATCGCCACATAGCCGGCGGAACCCTGGACGCTGCTTCGAAACGCGAGCATCTCTCCCTGGCTGACGGCTTCCAGGTCGCCGTGATACTGCTTGTCCAGCGACATGCGGCCGAGCCCGGTCTGCTCCGCGACGGGACTCAGGGATTCCGGATTCAGCTTCACTTCAAACGGACCATTGGCCAGCAGTGTCATTGCAGCGCTCCTCGTCGAATTGGCAACCCGCACTATAAGCCAACCGGGTATCGCCGGAGGTAACGGTTTGCTTGATCTGCCGGCATTAAGGACGGATCGGATCGCGGATCGTATGCCGCGCGGCACTTGCGGCGATAATCGGCATCCCGACCTCCACTGCTTTCCCCCGATGACTCTCCCTGCGTTCGCACCCTTTCAGGACCTGGCCAACGCCTTGCTCGCTCACTGGAGCGATGCCAATGGCGATGGCTCCCACGACACGTCGCATCTGCAACGCGTGTGGAAGAACGCGGCCGCGATCCAGGCGAAGGAGGGCGGCGACGCCGAGGTGCTGTTTGCGGCGACACTGCTGCACGACTGCGTGGCGGTGGAGAAAAATTCCCCGCTTCGCGCGCAGGCATCGCGGCTGTCGGCGGACAAGGCCCGGCAGGTGCTGAAATCGCTGGATTGGCCGGATGCGAAGATCGATGCGGTTGCGCATGCGGTCGAGGCCCACAGTTTTTCGGCCTGTATCGCGCCGACGACACTGGAAGCCAGGATACTGCAGGATGCCGACCGGCTCGATGCGATCGGCATGGTGGGCGTCGCACGGTGTTTTTATGTCGCGGGCCGGATGGGCAGCGCGTTGTATGACCCGGTCGATCCGCACGCATCGGAACGTGCGCTCGACGACACGCGTTTCGCGATCGATCACTTCCGCACGAAACTGCTGCGGCTTTCAACCGGTTTCCAGACCGTCACGGGTACGCGCATGGCGATCGTTCGCCGCGATCGATTGCAGCGCTTTCTCGACGAGTTTTCCGACGAGATCTGATGGTGCCGATGCGGCTTTTAGATGCCGTGGTTGTCTGATGCGCACGGCTCGATGCGGATGACGGTCGCGGCACGGCAGTAGAGCAGGATCCCGAAGCCGGTCGACGGATACAGGTCGATCTGGATGCGGCCGTCGTCGCAGTGAGAAAACCGCAGATCGTAAATCCACGACGGGAACGCGACATTTTCCGTCTCGAACTCGCTTCCCTCGACGTCCTCGAACAGGAACGTAATCCGGCAAGGCGTTTGCGGCCCCTTCCAGGCCGGATTGTCTTGCCCGGCATGACGGATCGTGAGTTCCATATCCGTTTGCCATCCACCGTTCACATTAACCCGGCGCAGCGTGATGGCCAGCACCCCGGCATCGTGGAATTTCGGCCAGTAGCCGTAGACGCTGCGTATCAGCCATGCATGCTCGACCGCGCTCTCGTCCGTCTCCTTGCGGTTTCTGTATTGATCCGATTCCCACGACTCGGATAAGCCCTCGACCATCGCTTCGAGCATCTTGATCAAGTACCGCTCCGCTTCTTCGAGCGAGCCCCGGAAGTCGAGCGTGGTCGCAGCGCAGCTGATGCGACCGTTGTGCGCCGCTTGCACGATCTCGTAGCCGACGGTGATTGCTCCGTCGCTTTGCGGGCTCAGGTAGTAACCGATGTCATAAGTCAGCCGGCGCGCATTCTGCCGGACGTAGTGGAGCGTGTTGGGGTAGTTTGACTGAAGCGGCATGCTGTTCTCTCGGTATTGTTGGCCAGCAGTCCATTGGCGCCTTGCTTGCGACAGGCGCGGCACTCGCGCTCGCGGCGACCGATCCCCGGCATTCCGGCCTGCGCGATCGACCTGCGATGCCGGAACTGTCGGCCGTCTGCCGGCGGCTGTCAATCGTCCGTTGTGAGCCGGTGGCGGTATCGGCTACGGTTGCGGCAATGCGCAAAGACCCACCGGCGCGGCTTGGCCGGGCTTGGGAAACCCGCGCCGGGAAGTGCGGCTTCGAACCCCGGACTACCGAATCTGCCGCTGCACGAACGCGATCGTTCCCCCCACCAGCGCCAGCCCCACGATCATCTCGAAGCCGTCCAGCGCGCTCAGGAAACTGGCCTGGTGCGCGACCATGTGCGCGATCTGGCCCAACGACAGGCCGCGCGCCTCGGCTGCACCCAGCCCCTGCGCCTCGAACGCGTGCGTCATCGTGTCGAGCGTGTTCACGAACACCGGGTTGTACGGATTCGCAAACTCGACGAGACGCGTCTGGTGCACGGCCGTGCGATGCTGGTCGACGATGATGAATGTCGCCGTCGACAGCGAGTAGGCCAGCTGTTTGACCACGTTCTTGAAGCGGTACCCGTGCGTGAATTCGTCGTTCGAGAAAATCTGAAACGCGGCGCTCGCGGTCGGCAGCGCGATGAACATCAGCAGAAAGCCGCGCAACACCAGCGGCGGCAGCAGCCAGCCCATGCTGACGTCGGGCGGCAGGTTGAGCACCCAGATGCCGATCGCGGCCGCCATCGCGAAGCCCGGCACGATCAGCCATTTGCGCTTGATGAGGCGCGCGTATTTGAAATACGCGATGGCCATCGGAATCGCCGTGAGCGAAGTGAGCCCGACGAGGCGGCCCGCATTTTCCACCGGATAGCCGAGCCCGCTTTGCAGCAGCCGCGAGATCAGGAAACCGATCGCATTACTGATGAAGTAATAGAACGCGTAAAGCACGATGCCTTGCCGGAACGGGCCTTCGCGCAGCGCATTCACGCGAAGGAGCGGGCGCGGATCGTGCCACTGGTGCCACGCGAACCAGCCGAGCGCGGTCAGCCCCGCGACGGTGGCCAGCGGCATCAGCGGCGTGGTGCTGAACACTTCGAAGCGCAGCTGTTGCGCGACGATCTGCAGTGCGCCGAGCGCGATCGCGAACACCAGATAAGGCCACAGATGGGTGTCGCTGCGCCGCTCGATCGGGCGGCGGCCGATGTGCGGCACCACGAGAAAGGTGAACGCCGACAGCGCGGCCCCGCCGACCGTCGAGCACAGGAACAGCGCGCGCCAGTCGAAGTGCGCGACGAGATAACCGCCCGCCATCGGTGCGAGCGCGCTGGCGAGCAGGATCATCACGAGAAAGATGCGCGTGGCGGGGGCGCGTTCCTCGGGTGTGAAGCCGGTTTGCAGCATGATGCGGCAGGTGCCGAGCATCGGTCCGATGAAATAGCCCTGGAAGCCGCGGGCCATCGCGAGCGACATCGACGATTCGCTGAGCGATGCGGCGAGCGACCCGGCCGCGAACATCAGCAGGCAGCCGCTCAGGTAGCGCCGGAAGCCGAGGCGCTCGATCAGCCATTGCTGCTGCACGATGCCGAGCACAGAAGCGGTTGCGTAGGCGGTCGACGACCACACCAGCTCGTCCGGCGACGCATTGATGCCGCCCGCGATATAGCTCGTGAAGAACGAAAAGATCGAGTTGTCGAAGTAGTCGATGCCGACGGACAACGCGATCGCCCACGGCAGCAGGTCGCTGCGCAGATGCCTGAGCGTGAACAGGCGGGCGCGGGCAGGCGTGAGTTTCATGACGCGGTACCGTCGGGCGTGCGCGCCGGCGGCCGGTGGCGGCGGACGAATCGGGTGGGGGGCAGGACGCGCGCATGAAGCGTGGCGCCGATGTGAGGCTGATGGAACACGTGGTCTCCGGGCGAAATCCGACGGATATTCGGCCTGCCCTCTCGCGAGATCAAGGGTTAACGCGCATCGATTCCGTACTTCGAAATCCGCATGCGTGGTCGCCGACGGCATCGTCGACGTGCGATTTCCATGAAAGCCATGCGGGCACTGCGGATCGTGGCCGTCGTGTCCTCTGATCGCGCGCTAGTCCCCGTCCGTTTGATCATTCGCTGCGTGAGCGCCATTGTGCCGCGCGTTGCCCGCCGTTTCGACGCAGGGAAGGCGGCACTTCGAAAATGATCAATTGGATCGAGGAATCGACGACGGTAGCCTAGATCCCACAATGAAATGGTCAGCGGATTCCGCAGTCGTTTGCGATGTAGCGGGTGTGGCGATGTCGTGAGACCGGCCGGCACGTGAGCCGCGATACCGATCCGAGACGAGAAGCGTGTGCCGAATACCGGTGCGTATCGAGGCATCGGCGAAGGGATCGCAAGCGCATTCGCGCGTGAGGTTGGCATCTCCTGTCGGCCGCGCGCTCGGCGGAAAAATGCGCGACGCACGGGCCCGCGCTTCGCGAAAGGCGCCTCGCGGCGCGACCCATCACGTAGCGGGATCGGCAATCACACGATCGCGTCCGCGTGCCGCACGCACGATGCCCGGCGCGCCGAAGCTGAAAAACACTCTCATGGAGACAACCAGGATGCACAGCGCAAAAGGGCCGCTTGCCGGTATCAGGATCGTGGAGCTGGGGGGCGTCGGCCCCGTGCCGTTCTGCTGCATGCTGCTGTCGGATCTCGGCGCCGAAATCATTCGGATCGACCGCCCGCCCGGCTATGACGGCGGCCAGCCCGGCGACCCGCGTTTCAACTTGCTGAACCGTGGCCGGCGCAGTGCCGCATTCGACCTGAAGAAAGCGGAGTCGACTGCGGCGATCCTGAAGCTGGTCGGCCAGGCCGATGCGCTGGTCGAAGGGTTTCGCCCCGGTGTCGCGGAGAAACTCGGTCTCGGGCCGGATGCCTGCCTCGCGGCGAACCCGTCGCTGGTTTATGGCCGGATGACCGGCTGGGGGCAACAGGGCCCGCTCGCGCAGGCGCCGGGCCACGACATCAACTACATCTCGCTGAGCGGTGTGCTGCATTCGGTCGGCACGGCCGGCGGCCCGCCGGTGATCCCGCTCAATCTGGCCGGGGATTTCGGTGGCGGCTCGCTGTATCTCGCGCTAGGCGTCGTGTCGGCGATCCTCGAGAGCAAGCGGTCGGGCAAGGGGCAGGTGGTC
>NZ_JAAGPE010000596.1:0-249 GCF_017104605.1 Burkholderia sp. Ac-20384
GTCAATCGTCGCACAGTTGACGTTTGTGTGATGCTGTGTGTGTGTGGTGCGTGTGCGTATGTTGGGTGCTGATCTGTGCGAGGTGATTACGTGACGACAGTCTGGTATTGGTCTCACGGGTGTGTGCACTGTATGTCAATTGGCACAGAACTCGCTGTGTGGTACGAGGTCACAAGGTGGTTGTAGAACAGATTCGTGTGACGATGTTACGTAACCTGGTGTTTTTTTTTTTTAATGATCCGGCGCCCC
>NZ_JAAGPE010000597.1:0-1720 GCF_017104605.1 Burkholderia sp. Ac-20384
TGCTGAGACGCCAGCGCGCGACGAGCGCCTGCGGATCGCCGTCGCCCGTGAGCAGGTCGATGCCGAGTGTGCGCGCGCCGGGCAGGTTCGGCGTCACGAGCGCCGCGCGCACGGCCAGCGCGCTGCGGTAGAAGCGCCGCCATGCGTCGGTGTCGGGCGTGGTTTCGTCGCTGCTGCCGTGCAGCGTCGAACGCACGAATGTCGCGATGTCGTTCGGATCCGGAATCGCGTCGCGATGCGCGGCGTCGGCGAAGGCCGGAAAGGCAGCGAACTCGCGGCGCCGGCCTTCGCGCACCGCGTCGGCCAGCGCGCCGCGATAGTCGGTGAAGAACTGGAACGGCTGCGTGCTGCCGTCTTCCTCGCCCATGAACAGCAGCGGGATCGACGGCGCGAGCAGCAGCAGCGCGGTCGCTGCGCGCACCGCGTCTTCGTTCGCGAGCGTGCGCAGCCGTTCGCCGAACGCGCGGTTGCCGACCTGGTCGTGGTTCTGCAAGAACGCGACGAACGCGGTCGGCGGCAGGTGCGCGCTCGGCTCGCCGCGCGCGGCGCCGTCGTGCAGCGGCGACGGTTCGCCCTGGTACGCGAAGCCTTCGCCGAGCGTGCGCGCGAGATGGCGCAGCGGTGCGTCCGCGTACGCGCGGTAGTAGCCGTCGCGCTCGCCGGTCAGCAGCACGTGCGCGCTGTTGTGGAAGTCGTCGTTCCATTGCGCGTCGAAGCCGCCGGGCCCGAGCAGGCTCGCCGCATTACGCTCGTTCTCGAGCACGAGATGCACATGGCGCGTGTCGCCCGTGTACGCGCGCACGCGGCGCGCGAGTTCGCGCAGCCACGCGTCGTCGTCGATCGCGTGCGCGGCATCGATGCGCAGCCCGTCGAAACGGAATTCGTCAAGCCAGTACAGCGCGTTCTCGATGAAGAACGTGCTCGTCTGTTCACGGGAAAAGTCGATGGCCGGCCCCCATGCGGTCTGCCGGTCGGCGCGGAAGAACGCGGGTGCGTAGCGCGGCAGCAGGTTGCCTTCCGGGCCGAAATGGTTGTAGACGACGTCGAGGAACACCTGCATGTCGAGCCCGTGCGCGGCATCGACGAGCGCTTTCAGTTCCTCGGGCCGCCCGTACGACGCATCGGGCGCGAACGGCAGCACGCCGTCGTAGCCCCAGTTGCGCATGCCGGGGAACGCGTTGACGGGCATCAGCTCGACGGCGGTCACGCCGAGCGCGGCGATTTCCGGCAGGCGTCGTTCGACGCTCGCGTGGCCGCCGCACGCGCCGATGTGCAGCTCGTACAGCACGGTCTCGTGCCACGGGCGGCCACGCCACGCGTCATGGCGCCAGCGGTACGCAGCCGGATCGACGACCTGGCTCGGGCCTTCCACGCCGCCCGGCTGGAAGCGCGATGCGGGATCGGGCACCGCGAGGCCGCCATCGAGCCGGTAGCGATACAGCGTGCCGGGGCCGCAGGCCACGATGGCCTCGAACCAGCCGTCGCCGACCGCGGTCATCGCGACGGCGGGTGTATCTTCGCCCTCGATTTCGACGGCGGCCGTGCGGCTCGCGGGCGCCCACAGCCGGAAGCGCGTGCGGTCGACATCGACGCAGGTCGTGCCGAACGACGATTCGAACGCATGCGAGCCGGAGGGGCGGGCGGAGCGTGATCTCATGGCGAGTCTCCCGAATGCAGGTCGGGCGGCACGGCGGCCACCGCGATCGCGGCTGCGTGCGCG
>NZ_JAAGPE010000598.1:0-246 GCF_017104605.1 Burkholderia sp. Ac-20384
TAGCCGGATCCTTAAAAAAAAAAAAAAAAAAGATATCATTGGGCTAACAATAAAATATAAAAATAAATTGCTCACACAGTAAACAGTCTATTACAGCTAGTAGAACAAGACACTACGCAAAGCACCGACAAATGATACCTATACACCAACTATAGCACGCCACTCAGATACGCCATAAAGCAGTAGATTCAATTACTCTGCCATAACGACTGCAAATAAATACACTAGCAACACACGAAGCCACAA
>NZ_JAAGPE010000599.1:0-1975 GCF_017104605.1 Burkholderia sp. Ac-20384
TCGGCGACTTCGCTGCTCGAGCAGGATTACCCGGGCGATTTTCATCTGATCATTGTTGATGACCACAGCGACGACGGCACCGCCGACGCGGCCCGCGCGGCCGCGCTCGCGATCAACCGCGCCGACCGGCTGACGGTGCTGGCCGCGAAGCCGCTGCCGGCCGGCTGGTCGGGCAAGGTGTGGGCGCAGTCGCAGGGGATCGCCGCGGTGCAGACGCTCGGCCTGCCGGCCGACTACCTGCTGCTGACGGATGCCGACATCGGCCATCCGCCCGACGCCGTCGCGCAGCTCGTCACGCGCGCACAGGCCGAGAGCCGCGATCTCGTGTCGCTGATGGTGCGGCTGCGCTGCGATTCGTTCTGGGAAAAGGCGCTGATCCCCGCGTTCGTGTTCTTCTTCGCGAAGCTCTATCCGTTCTCGTGGATCAACAACCCGCGCAACCGGACGGCCGGCGCCGCGGGCGGCTGCATGCTCGTCAAGCGCACGGCGCTCGAGGAAGCGGGCGGCATCGAGTCGATCCGCGGCGCGCTGATCGACGACTGCAGCCTCGCCGCGCAGATCAAGCATCGCGGCGAAGGCCGCCATCCGATCCGGCTCGACCTGGCCGACCGCAGCGTATCGCTGCGCCCGTACGACAGCTGGCGCGACATCTGGAACATGATCGCGCGCACCGCGTTCACGCAGTTGCACTATTCGCCGCTGCTGCTGGCCGGCACGCTGCTCGGGATGACGATCATCTATCTCGTGCCGCCCGCCGCGGCGCTCGCGTACGGCGCGCGCGCCTGGCCGGCGTGGCTCGCGTGGGCGTCGATGTGCGCCGCTTATGCGCCGATGCTGCGGTATTACCGCCGCTCGCCGCTGTGGGCGCCGGCGCTGCCGCTCGTCGCGCTGTTCTACGTGGGTGCGACGTTTGCGTCCGCGTGGCGCTACTGGCGCGGCAAGGGCGGCCAGTGGAAGGCGCGCGTGCAGGCGCCGGTGGATCGCTGAGTATTGCCCGGGAGGCGCGCCTCCCGGCAACCGGAAAGCAAACAGCCCGATCGGTGGAAACCGGTCGGGCTGTTTCGTTTTCGGCCGTGCCTTTTCGGCGGTGCGGCTTGCCGGTGCTTAGCGCTGGGTCAGCATCATGTACATCTGGACCACGACGTCCGGCGAGAACGTGAACGGTACCCAGCCGTAGCCCGTGTGGCGGGCCACCAGCAGGCGGTCGCCATTCGACTGTTTCTGCACGGCCATCATTGGGTTCTTCGTCGTCACGAAGCGCCAGCCGGCCGGGATGCCGGGCGGCGGCTCCGGCTGCATCGACGCGCGCGCATGCGCGAGTTCCTCGATCAGCTGGCCCAGTTGCTCCGGATGCAGCGTGATCGATTCGCCGTTGATGGTCAGCGTGAGTTCGTTCTGCGTCGGACGCGACACGTGCAGCGTCGATTTGTCGGACGGGGCCGGGGTGATGGCTTCGGCTTCGACTTCAACCGGCGTTTCGGCTTGCGCCGTCGCGACGACGGCCGCTTCGGCATCGGCCGTCGAATCCACCGTTTCGGCCGCAGCCGGCGCGGGCACGATCTCGGCCGGTTCCGCCGCCGGCGCGTCGGCCGGTGCAGGTTCGACGACTTCGGCCGCCACCTCCGTGGCGGCAACCGCGTTGGTCGCGGCTTCCTTGACGACGGCCTCGACCAGCGCTTCGGCGTCGGCGATGGCCTGCGCGTGGTGCTGCGCAGCCGCTTCGGCTTGGGCGATCGCTTCGGTGTGGCGTTGCGTGACGGCCTCCGCCTGCGCGGCGGCGTCGGCGTGGCGTTGCGCGGCCGCCTCGGCCTGCGCGATCGCTTCGGTATGGCGTTGCGTGACGGCTTCGGCCTCGGCGGTCGCGTCGGCATGACGCTGTGCGGCGGCCCGCGTTTCCGCGATCGCCTGCGTGTGCTGCTGCGCGAGCGCTTCGGCTTCCGCGATCGCAGCCGTGTGGCGCTGCGCGGCGGCTTCG
>NZ_JAAGPE010000600.1:0-2068 GCF_017104605.1 Burkholderia sp. Ac-20384
TCCTGCCGATCCTGCGTGAACTGCTGAAGCAGCCGTCGCAGCTCGGCCCGCTGCTGCAGGTCGCGAGCGACGCGCGCGCGGCGCGCACGACGCTGATCCAGGCGCGGCACGCGTTCGAGCGTGCCGGCGCGATGCGGATCGCCTGAGCGGCACGCGCCGCTTTTCTCGCCCTTCTCCTTCCTTCCCGGTTTCCCGTTTCTCGCGGACAAAAAAAGAGCGCTGCATTTGCAGCGCTCTTTTTCTTTGCGGCGGCGGCCGTTGCAGCCTTACTTCTGCGCGGCCGGAGCGCTCGCAGGCGTTGCCGGTGCGGCTGCCGATGCCGCAGCAGGCGCAGCGGCCGACGCAGCCACCGGCGCGCTCGCGGGCATCACATTGTCCGCGCCCGGATCGTCGTACTGCGGCAGCCCCGGCGCGGCCGGCGCATTGTTCGGCGTGGCGCCCGGTGCACCGCCCGACTCGCCCGGATCCTCGTAGTTCGGCAACCCCGGTACGGCCGGCGTCGCGGCCGGCACGGCGCCCGATTCACCCGGTTCGTTGTAGGTCGGCAGCGCGGCCGACGACGACTGGCTGCGATACGTCAGCGACTTGCGCTGCTGCAGGTACGCGTCGCGCACGAACGAATACGGATCGAGTGCGGCCTGCTTCAGCAGGTCGGTCGCGCCGAGCAGGTCCGAACGCGCGCTGATGAACTGCGCGATGTACATCGGGTTGCGCGCGGCCGGCTCGATGTAGTTCAGCAGGTTGAAGCGCACGTCCACCGCGCGGCCGACGCCGTCGCGGATCGTGCTCGGCCCGAACACGGGCAGCACGAGGTACGGGCCCGACGGCACGCCCCAGCGCGCCATCGTCAGGCCGAAGTCCTGGTGATGCTTCGGCAGCCCCGCCGGCGTCGCGATGTCGATCAGGCCGGCGACGCCGAACACCGAGTTCATCGCCACGCGCATCAGATCCTCGGTGGCATCGGTGATGCGGAGCTGCAGCAGGTTGTTCGCGATGTTGCCGAGATCGCCGAGGTTCGAGAAGAAGTTGCTGATCGCGGTGCGCACGGGCGTCGGCGTGACCTTCTGGTACCCCTTCGCGATCGGCTGGGCGATGTTCGAGTCGACGGTGTCGTTGAACTTGTACATCGCCCGGTTCATCGGCTCGAGCGGGTCGTTGGGGTTGCGGTTCGGTCCCGTCGCGCAGCCGGACAGCACTGCGCTGGCGGCAACGGTCGCCGCAATGATTCGCACCTTATTCATTGATTCCTTGCGATTGGTTCTTGGCGCGTTTGACGCGCGGTTTGCCCATCAGGACGGGCTGGAACACCACGGCGCCGATCAGCGTGCAGGTCAGGGCCAGTGCGAGCAGCTTGCCCATGCTCGACGTGCCCGGGTGGTGCGACAGCCACAGGCTGCCGAATGCGGTCGCCGTCGTCGCGGCGCTGAACAGGACAGCATGCGTGAGGCTCGAGTGCAGCAAGCCGGTTTGCCCCGCGCGCCACGCCATCACGAAATACACCTTGAACGCGACGCCGACGCCGAGCATCAGCGGCAGCGCGATGATGTTCGCGAAGTTGAGCGGCATGCCGAGCACGACGCACAGCTCGAGCGTCACGACGCCCGACACGAGCAGCGGCACCAGCGTGCGCAGCACGTCGCCGAAGCGGCGCAGCGTGACCCACAGCAGGATCGTGATCGAGATGATCGACCACAGCGCCGCATGCAGGAACGCGCTGATGATCGTGTCGGCCGAATGCAGGATCGAGATCGGCCCGCCGGTCGTGCCCGGCTCCGCGGCCTTCACGGCTTTCGCGAAGCGGCGCAGCATCGTGTCGTCGTTCGGGTCGACGCCCTTCGGCACCTTCGGCGAGATCTGCACGAGCGCGTGGCCGTCCGGCGCGACCCAGTCGCGCACGAGCTGCGGCGGCAGCGATTCGCGCGTGATGTCCTGCGGCTGCAGCAGCGACGCGAGCTGGTTGAGCGCGATGCGCAACGTATCGGAGAACGCGCGCTCGGCGCGGTCGCGCGTGGCGGCATCCGCGGCGGCGAGCTTCGCGAGCGACGCCGACAGGTGCTGCGCAGCGGCC
>NZ_JAAGPE010000601.1:0-2259 GCF_017104605.1 Burkholderia sp. Ac-20384
GAGTCGGATGACTGTAGGTGACGCGCACGGCTGTGGCCGCGCGCGCACCGCGCGCTCGCGACGACGCGCGCGCACGACGCGGCGGCGACCGCGCCGGCGCGCGACACATGGGGATGGATCTCGGTGGTCGCCTTCCAGACGAGGAACAGGCCGCCCGACAGCAGGATCAGGTCGCGCCACGAGAACGCATGGTCGAACAGCGTGAACACGGGTTCGGTGAGGCTCGCGATCCACGCAACGCTGCCGAGCAGCGCGAGGCGCATCACCAGCGCGAGCGCGATGCCGAGGCGCTGCGTGCGGGCACGCTGCGCTTCGGGCAGCTTGTTGCTGAGGATCGAGATGAAGATCAGGTTGTCGATGCCGAGCACGACTTCCATCACGACGAGCGTCAGAAGCGCAGCCCAGACGGCGGGGTCAACGGCAAGCGTCAGCAGGTAGTCCATGAAATGGGCCGATACGAAAGTGGAAAGCCAGATCATATGCCGCCCCGAACTTCGGAAAAATCAGAGAGAATATGACTTTTGGTTCGGTTTTTCCGAAATTACGATCCGATGCTCAATTTCCGACATCTGTACTACTTCTGGGTCGTCGTGAAGGAAGGCGGCTTCGCGCGCGCGGCCGCGCGGCTCGACATGGCCGTGCAGACCATCAGTGCGCAGGTGCGCGAGCTCGAAAAAGCGCTCGGGCACCAGTTGTTGCGCCCGGCCGGGCGCGGCGTCACGATGACCGACGCCGGCCAGGCCGCGTTTGCGCGCGCGGAGGCGATCTTCGAAATGGGGCGGCTGATCCCCGACGAAGTGCGCGCGGCGGCCAGCCAGCCGACCGTGCGGCTCGCGGTCGGCCTCGCGGACGGCATCTCCAAGCTCGCCGCGCACGCGATCCTCGCGCCCGTGCTGGATACGCCCACACTGCGGCTGCTGTGCCACGAAGGCGAGCACGATGCGCTGCTCGCGGAGCTGGCGCTGCATCATCTCGACCTGGTGCTGGCCGGCCAGGGTGCGCCGTCCGGTTCGAACCTGCGCGTGACGAGCGAGCGGCTCGTCGCGTCGCCGGTCGACTGGTATGGCCCCTCGGCGCTCGTCACGCCGGCCGCGCGGCAGCACTTTCCGCAGTGCCTCGCCGACCTGCCCGTGCTGCTGCCGACCGCGCATTCTGCGCTGCGCGCGCGCCTCGACCTGTGGCTGGAAGGAGAACGGATCGTGCCCCGCGTGGCCGGGGAATTCGAGGACAGCGCGCTGATGGCCGTGTTCGCGGCGCGCGGCCTCGGCGTGTTTCCGCTGAGCGAACTCGGCGCGAACGACGCGTCGCTGCTGCGCGGGTTGCGCCGGCTCGGGCGCGCGGGCGACGTGACCGAGGAGATCCACGCGATCCGCTCGCGGCGCGGCGAACACCATCCGCTGACGTCGCAATTGCTCGCCGCGGCACGCGGCGCACCGTCCGACTGAAGCGAGCGCGACATCAAAGGAAACTATAATGACGCCCCGGCCTTACGAGATGGCCGCGCGCTTCATCCTGGCTCCGCCCGTTGCGCGACCTCTCGCCAAGCCTTCTGAAAGACGCCATGCACAACCGATTTCGCCTGTTTTCCGTTTCGTGCGCGCTCGCGGCCGCGACCGTGCTGGCGGCGTGCTCGTCGCCGCCCAAGCCGATCTACCAGCAGGAACAGTTCGACGCGACCAGCAGCCCGTATGCGCATACGTTCCACTCGAAATCCGACGCGGCCTGCGAGGCCGCGCGGCGCGCGCTGCTGAGCCAGGGCTATGTGGTGTCGTCGTCGCGCAACGATGCGGTCGACGGCAGCAAGAATTTCCAGCCGAACAACGACATGCACGTCGTGATCGAATTTCACGTCGTGTGCGCGGACGCGAACGCCGATGGCTCGTCGAGCATCGCATACGTGAACGCGGTGCAGGATCGCTACACGCTGAAGAAGTCGAATACGTCGGCCAGCGTGGGCTTGAGCGTGTTCGGCTCGCTGTCGCTGCCGATCGGGTCGAGCGACGATGCGCTCGTCAAGACCGCCAGCGAGACGATTCCCGCCGGCGTGTTCTATGAGCGCTTCTTCAATCTCGTCGAGCATTTCCTGAAGATCGACCCGGCCCGCCGCGACCGCGCGACCGTCAAGGCCGCCGAGAAGGAACCCGTCACGCCGCTGCCCGAACCCGCGCCGACGCCCCAGGGCGAGCCGATGAAGATGACGACCCCGGTCGTGCCGACGCCGCCCGCGGCGCCGGTGCCGCTGTCGCTGCCGGTCGTGGC
>NZ_JAAGPE010000602.1:0-2094 GCF_017104605.1 Burkholderia sp. Ac-20384
TCGTCGTAGCGCGGGATCAGCCCGACGAACAGCTTCTGCGCGGCGCGCCGCAGGTTGCCGGTGGTCATCACCGACGTGTACGACAGTTCCTCGAGGTGGGTGAACGACAGCGTCTGCAGCGTCGCGACGAACGAAATGCCGGGGATCAGCCAGGCGCTCGACGCGCCGACGAGGCCGCTCGCGGCGACGCCGAGAAAGGCGATCTCGACGAGCAGGCACGCGAACGCCGTGTGCTTCATCCAGCCGCGCTGCGCGGCGATGCCGAGCAGGTGCGCGACGAACACCGCGATCACGAAGCCGACGAGCGGCGGCACGTGATGCAGCGCGGCGGCCCATTCGCCGGCCGACAGGTTGATGCCGAGCAGCGCGACGTTGCCGGTCATCGTGTTCGCGAACACGTGGCCGTGGCCGACATACGTGTACGCATCGAGATAGCCGCCGGACAGCGTCAGCAACGCGGCGACAGTGAGATTGCGGCTGGCGCCGTCGAGATCCATCGAGCCTCCCGTGAAGATTCGCGCCAGTATGGCGCACGGGCGGTCAGTGTGCGCCGGTCACTGCCCGATACCCGTGAGCCCGATCAGCGCGCCGCCCGCGAGCAGCCACAGCGGATGAATGCGTGTGCGCCACGCGAGCACCGCGCACGCGGCCGTGATGCCCCACTGGATCGCGGTGCGGTTCGACGCCTCGGAAATCAGCACCGCGCTCGCCGCGACGAGCCCGGCGGTGACTGGCATCATCCCCTGCTGCACGTAGCGGCGCCACGGCCGGTCGCGAAAGCGCTCCCACGCATGCAGCGCGAGCACGGTGACGATCGACGACGGCCCGAACTTCGCGAGCGACGCGACCAGCAGCCCGCTCCAGCCGGCCACGTGCCAGCCGACCAGCGACACGATCATCATGTTCGGCCCGGGCGCCGCCTGGGCCAGCGCGAACAGCGAGGTGAACTCGTGCGCGCTCATCCAGTGATGGACATCGACGACCTGCCGCTGCATCTCCGGCAGGATCGTGTTGCCGCCGCCGAACGCGAGCAGCGACAACTGGCTGAAGATCGTCGCGATGGCGATCAGCGTGTCGTTCATGGCCGGCCTCCTTGCTGCGTGTCGCGCGCCGCGGCCGGCGCCGGCTGCGGCGTGCCCGCGTCGCGGCGCCGCGACGCGAGCCAGATGCTGACCGGCGTCAGCACGAGCATCGCGGTCAGCAGCGGGATGCGCAGCACCGCGATTGCGATGAATGCGAGCGCCGCGATGCCGGCCGCCGCCCGCGCGTGCCGCAGCGGCTTCAAGACCTTCACGGCCATCGCGACGAGCAGCCCGGCCGCCGCCGCCGCGAGCCCCGCAAACAGGTGCTGCACGCGCGGATCGTTCTGCGTCTTCGCGTACAGCACGCCGAGCGCGACGACGACGAGCGTCGGGCCCGCGATCAGCCCGAGAATGCCGGCGAACGCGCCGGCGACACCGCGAAAGCGCATGCCGACGGCCACCGACAGGTTGATCACGTTGCCGCCCGGCAGGAACTGGCACAGCCCGAGCAGATCGGTGAATTCGTCGGCGGAGAGCCACTTGCGCTCTTCGACGATGGTGCGCCGCGCGAACGGCAGCGCACCGCCGAACGACATGAGGCCCAGCGACAGGAAACCGGTGAACAGCTCGGCGAGGCCGACGCTGCGGGGGGATGCGGCCGGCGGCGGGGCAGCCGGCGGAGAAGCGGATTGCATGGGGTTCCTTATCAAACGGTGACCCGAGGTTACCGCCGTTCGGAATACCGGCAAAACGATTTTATCGGCGCGTCCTTGTGATCTAGAATCACAAGCATGGCACGCGATCTCCCGCCCTTTTCCGCGCTTCGGGCCTTTGAAGCCGCGGCACGACATGAAAGCTTCAGCGCCGCCGGCGACGAACTGCATGTGACTCACGGTGCCATCAGCCGGCAGATCGCCGGGTTCGAGGCCTGGCTCGGCAAGCCGGTGTGACCTGCCCCCGGTTTTAGTCCGGACTGCAGTTAGAGTCCAAGGTTAAAAACTGCTGCTTTGCATCGTGCGCCAAGGCGAACTGCACCGGCGTCAGATAGCCGAGTGAGCTATGAGGCCGCTCG
>NZ_JAAGPE010000603.1:0-2019 GCF_017104605.1 Burkholderia sp. Ac-20384
TGCCGCGTCGTCGGCGAGCGCGGAGCCGACGCCGGCCGCGATCAGCGAGCCGGCCATCAGCAGGGACATCAGAAGTTTGCGCATCTTGGGTTTCCTCTTGTCGCTTGTCTTGTCTGTTCTGTTACAGCGCGTCAGCGCCGGTCTCCCCGGTGCGAATCCGGATTACCTGTTCGATCGCCGTGACGAAGATCTTGCCGTCGCCGATCTTGCCGGTGCGCGCGGCCCGCTCGATCGCCTCGACCGCCTGGTCGACGAGATCGTCGGACACGGCTGCCTCGATCTTCATCTTCGGCAGGAAATCGACCACGTATTCGGCGCCGCGATACAGCTCGGTGTGCCCCTTCTGGCGTCCGAACCCTTTCACCTCCGTCACCGTGATGCCCGAGACGCCAAGCGCCGACAGCGCCTCGCGCGTCTCATCGAGCTTGAACGGCTTGATGATTGCGGTAATGAGTTTCATGAAGTCCTCTCGCTGGGTTGTCCCGTCGAATTGGTTGGAATGTTGTAACGGACTCTTCTCAGCAACTCGCATGCCAACTCAGTTCGCGCACCGTTTCAAAAGGCTTCATCAAGGGGTCGCATCCCGTGATGTAAGGTGCGGAAGCCCGGCCGAATGGCCAACGTGGCCCGGTTTGCTGGCGCGGCGAAAGGATCGTTGCTAGAGTGCACGCACGTCCCGGATCCCCGGGCCATTCACCCATGCGGGCGCCATGCCCGGAATTCGCGCCCAGGGCGCACCATTTCCGGTCATGTGTGCATCATGGGCACGTACGCAACTGAAGATGCACATTTTTTGTGCAAGGAAGGGGAATCACATGAAGCAACCCAGCGACGTTTTCAACGATCTGCAGTCGCGCGTCAGCGACCTGCTGAAAAACTCGCCGGCCAAGGACGTCGAGCGCAACGTGAAGGCCATGCTGTCGCAAGGCTTCTCGAAGCTCGATCTCGTCACGCGCGAGGAATTCGACACGCAGGCGCAGGTGCTCGCCCGCACCCGCGTGCGCCTCGAGGAACTCGAGAAACGCGTCGCGGAACTCGAGCAGAAGCTCGCCGCGCCGCAAGCCTGACGCCCCACCCGGCCGCAAGGTCCGGGCGCGGGCCGCCTCGTGCGGCTCGCGCCCGCCACCCCCGAAGCACTGAAGTACTGAAGTCGTCCCCGCTGTTCGTCGTCCGCCGTTCTCCGCAGCCCCCCCGCTCTTCGCTGTTCATCGCTCTTCGCAGTCTCCCCGCTCTTCGCTGTCCTTCGCTCTTCGTTGTCCGTCGCTCTTCGCTGTCCCTCGCTCTTCGCTGTCCCTCGCTCTTCGCTGTCCCTCGCTCTTCGCTGTCCCTCGCTCTTCGCTGTCCCTCGCTCTTCGCTGTCCGTCGTTCCGCTGTTCCTCGTTCTTTCCCCGCGCCACGCCGGCAAGCGCGCACCGATTCCTCCGATTCCCGCGGCATGCGGCCCCGAACGGCCGTCGTCCGTCTTGTTTACAGGAGCCTCGCCATGTCGCTCGCCGTGGTGCGCAGTCGCGCGCCCGCCTCCGGCCGTGCGCCGGACGTCACCGTCGAAGTCCATCTCGCCAACGGGCTGCCGTCGTTCTCGATCGTCGGCCTGCCCGATCTCGAAGTCCGCGAAAGCCGCGAGCGCGTCCGCGCCGCGCTGCAGAACTGCGGCTTCGAATTCCCCGTGCGCCGCATCACCGTCAACCTCGCGCCGGCCGACCTGCCGAAGGAGTCGGGGCGGTTCGACCTGCCGATCGCGCTCGGCATCCTCGCCGCGAACGGCCAGATCCCGGCCGACGCGCTGGCCGGCCGCGAATTCGCGGGCGAACTGTCGCTGACGGGCGCACTGCGGCCGATGCGCGGCGCATTCGCGATGGCGTGTGGGGTCGCGCGGGATTGGCAGTCTGCGGAAAGTGGCGCGGCTTCCGGTTTCGGTTCCGGCACGCTCCCCGGTTCAGGCAGCGGTGGCCAACGGGCCGGCCCGGAGGCGGGCTCCGCCGCCGCGTCGAACGCCCCCGAGCTGTACCTGCCGCTCGC
>NZ_JAAGPE010000604.1:0-2056 GCF_017104605.1 Burkholderia sp. Ac-20384
CCGGCGTGCTGATCGAAGGCTACGATCGCGCCGGCCTCTACTACGGCGTGCAGACGCTCTACTCGCTCGCCCCCGCAGGCGGCGGCCCGATCCCGGCGATGCTCGTCGAAGATGCACCGCGCTTCACGCATCGCGGGATGCACGTCGATCTCGCCCGCAACTTCAAGCACCCGGCGACGCTGCGCCGCCTGATCGACCAGATGAGCGCATACAAGCTCAATCGCCTGCACCTGCACCTGTCCGACGACGAGGGCTGGCGCATCGAGATTCCCGGCCTGCCCGAACTGACCGGGATCGGGGGACGCCGCTGCCACGACCCGAGCGAGACACGCTGCCTGCTGCCGCAGCTCGGCTCCGGCCCGGACAACCGCTCGGGCGGCGGCTACCTGACGCGTGACGACTACGTGTCGCTGGTGCGCTACGCGGCCGCGCATTTCGTCGAGATCATCCCCGAAATCGACATGCCCGCGCATGCACGCGCGGCCGTCGTGACGATGGAAGCACGTTACCAGCGGCTGCATGCGTCCGGCCGCGAGCAGGAAGCGAACGCATACCGGCTGCTCGATCCGCAGGACACGTCGAACCTGACGACGGTGCAGTTCTACGACCGGCGCAGCGACCTGAACCCGTGCGTGCCGGGCGCGCTCAATTTCGCGTCGAAGGTGATCCGCGAGATCGCCGCGATGCATGCGGACGCGCAGGCGCCGCTGCACACCTGGCATTACGGCGGCGACGAGGCGAAGAACATCTTCCTCGGCGCGGGCTTCCAGCCGCTGAACGGTACCGATCCGAACAAGGGGCGCATCGATCTCGCCGCGCAGGACAAGCCGTGGGCGCGTTCGCCCGCGTGCACGGCACTGCTCCAGCGCGGCGAGATCAAGTCGATCGACGAGCTGCCGACGCGTTTCGCGCAACAGGTGAGCGCGGCGGTCAACGCGAACGGGATCGACACGATGGCCGCGTGGCAGGATGGCATCAAGCATGCGAACGGGCCGCAGGACTTCAGCACGCGCCACGTGATGGTGTCGCTGTGGGACACGATCTTCTGGGGTGCATCGGATAGCGCACGCGACCTGAGCGGCAAGGGCTACCTGACGGTGCTGGCCCTGCCCGACTACCTGTACTTCGACTTCCCGTACACGCTCAACCCGCGCGAGCGCGGCTACTACTGGGGCTCGCACGCGACGGACGAGTACAAGGTGTTCTCGCTCGCGCCCGAGAACCTGCCGCAGAACGCCGAAGTGATGGGCGACCGTGACGGCAACACGTTCGAGGTGACGGGCACGGGCCCCGCACCGCGCATCGAAGGCATGCAGGGACAGGCGTGGGGCGAGGTGATGCGCAACGACACCTTCCTCGAGTACATGGCCTATCCGCGGCTGCTCGCGCTCGCCGAGCGCGCGTGGCACCGGGCCGACTGGGAGCTGCCGTATGCGGCCGGCGTGCGCTTCAAGCGTGGCGACACGCATCACGTCGACACGGCCGCGCTGCAGCGCGACTGGGCCGGCTTCGCGACGCTGCTCACGCAACGCGAATTGCCGAAGCTCGACCGGGCCGGCTTCGGCTACCGGAAGCCGACCTTCACGCTGACGAATCCGTGAACGGCTGAGCGACCATGCGATGCGCAATGCTGGCGGGCGCATCGCACCCTCCATTGCCCGCACCAAAGAAAAACGGCTTGCGACGCATCGCAAGCCGTTTTCGTTTTGCCGGCCGGCCCGAACCCGCATGGCGGATCAGGCCGGCTTCATCGCATCAGGCCGGTTGTACGGCCGCCCCGCTGCCCGACGGCGGCAGGCGCGCGCCGAGCTGTTCGGCATAGCGTGCCGCCGCGTTGCCGCAGACGATGTGGAACGTGTCGAGCGACACCCACGCGACGTCGAGCGCACCGAGGCGATCGCGATCGACCGCCGACGGATCGCGTACGACCACACGCAAGCGCGTGGTCGCAACCGCATCGAGCGACGCGACGTTGGTCGCGCCGCCGAACACCGCGAGCCAGCGCGTCGGCTCCGGATCGAGCGGGCCGGCGGCCGCGCCCGTGACGGGCTGCGCG
>NZ_JAAGPE010000605.1:0-1958 GCF_017104605.1 Burkholderia sp. Ac-20384
TCGTGCTCGGGCTGCTGATCGTGCGCTTCGCGATCGGTGGCGCGGTGCTCGCCGCGATCGCACGGCATCGTCGCGTCGCATGGCCGCGCGGGCGCGCGCTTGCGCCGCTGGTGGCGATGGGCGCGCTCGGCTACGTCGGGCAGTCGTTCTGCTATTTCAGCGCGCTGCAGCACGCGCAGGCGAGCCTCGTCGCGCTGCTGCTGTACCTGTATCCGGCTTTCGTCACGCTGCTGGCCGCGTGGTGGCTCGGCGAGCGCCTCACGCGCGCGAAGGCCGTCGCGCTCGTGCTGTGCGTCGCGGGTTCGGCGCTGATGGTCGGCGGCGGGCATGGCGAGCCGCTCGGGATCGCGCTCGCGCTGGCCGCCGCGGTGATCTACTCGCTGTACATCGTCGGCGGCACGAAGGCGACGCGCGGCGTCGATCCGCTCGCGACCACCGCGATCATCTGCCTGTCGGCAACCGCGACGCTCGTGGCGATCGCCGTCGTGCGGACCGCCGCGTTCGGTGCGCCGCCGCGCTGGCCGGTGACGGCCGGTGGCTGGGCGTCGATGCTCGCGATCGCGCTCGTGTCGACGGTTGCGGCGATGCTCGCGTTCTTTGCCGGGCTCGAGCGGCTCGGGGCCGCGCGCACGTCGATGCTGTCGACGCTCGAACCGGTCGTGACGGTCGCGCTCGCGGCGCTGCTGTTCGGCGAAGCGCTGTCGCCGCTGCAGTGGGCGGGCGGCGTCGCGATTCTGGCTGCCGTGCTGGCGCTGGTGCGCGCAGGCGGCGCGGCGGCTGACGACGCGACGGCGACGTCCAACGCGTAGTGCGGAAGGGGAAAGCGGGGGCGATGGCGCGGGTGGCTACGCGCTATCGCGGTTGCGGCGGCGGTTTGCCGACCGAACAACGACCGATGCGGCGGCCATCGTGCGTCCGGCTGCATGGCGCCGGGCGGCCTGCGGCACGTCAGCCGCGGTTGCGCGTCACTCGTTGGGCGGCGGCGTCTTCGGCCTGAATTCGCACAGCGGCTCGATCACGCAGTGCCAGCATTCGGGCTTGCGGGCCTTGCACACGTAGCGCCCGTGCAGGATCAGCCAGTGATGCGCGTCCTGCAGGAATTCCTTCGGCGTGAACTTCTCGAGCGCGGCCTCGACGGCGCGCACGTCCTTGCCCGGCGCGAGCCCGGTGCGGTTCGCGACGCGGAAGATATGCGTGTCGACCGCGATGGTCGGCTGGCCGAACGCGGTGTTCAGCACGACGTTCGCGGTCTTGCGGCCGACGCCCGGCAGCCCTTCGAGCGCTTCGCGATCGGCCGGCACCTCGCCGTCGTAGCGGTCCAGCAGGATCCGGCACGTCGCGACCACGTTCTTCGCCTTGGTCCGGTACAGGCCGATCGTCTTGATGTACTCGGTGACGCCTTCTTCGCCGAGTGCGACGATTTGTCGCGGGGTGTTCGCGACCGGAAACATCTTCCGCATCGCCTTGTTGACCGATACGTCGGTCGCCTGCGCGGACAGCATCACGGCGATCAGCAACTCGAACGGCGTCGAGTATTCGAGCTCGGTGGTCGGATGCGGATTGAGACTCTGCAGCGTTTCGTAGATCGCGCGTCGTTTGCTGGCGTTCATGGAGCGTTCTGGTCGGGCGGTGCGGACGGGCCACCCGGGCCGTCGTTGCCTGCGTCGTTCTCTTTGTCGTTGCCGCTCGCGGCCGCCGCTTCGGCGTCGCGTTGGGCCTGCTGTTCGGCGAGCCGTTTGCGGCGCGCCTCGGCCGCATCGATCTGCGCCTGGACGGCTGCGCTCACGCCTTCGGTGTTCTTCGGCCCGGCGTCTTGCCCGGACAGCTCTTCCTTCTTCTTGCGCGCCCGCTCGAGCGCGGCGGCGATGATCGCGCGCTTCTTCGCTTCGGCGTCGTCTGCGGCCGGTGCGGCGGCCGGCGCGGCGGATTGCGTTTCCGCCTGGGCCGCAGCCGGCTTC
>NZ_JAAGPE010000606.1:0-1857 GCF_017104605.1 Burkholderia sp. Ac-20384
TCTGCGCGACGGGGAGCGTCAAGGCGGCGCCCAGCGCCGCGACGGCGGACACGGCGGCGACGCGGTGTGAAAACGGAATGCGGAAATGCGGCATGCGGCCCTCTTCTGATTGTTGTGACGGGACGGCGCGCGGCTGCGCGGCCGTGTATCGGAAGGGACCGTGAGTGCCGGGCTCGGGCCCGGTCTGTCGAAACGTGGGATGCCGCGCAGGGCGGCGAGAGGCGGAACGTGCGGTGGCGGCGCTGCCGCCGATCAATCAGTCAGTCAGTGCGTCAGCGCGTGAGTGCCGACACGCGCCCGTCGGGGCCGTAGACGCCGGCCGGCGCGGGGGCCGAGCGCAATACCGCGAGCGCGCGCTCGTTGTAGTCCATCCGGATCCGGATCAGCATCCCGTTGTTCGCATTGGCCTGGCGCGCGCGTTCGGCGGACTGCTGCAGCAACTGCCAGCGGCCGGCGAGGCGGGCATCGCGCTCGGCGGCCTGGTCCATTCCCTTCTTGCCGGACGGAAAGCCGAGGGCGGAAAGCTGCGTGTCGCGCGTGCGTTCGAGCTGTGCGAGCCGGTCGATCAGCTCGGTTTTCTTTTCGACGATCCCGGGCAGCATCTCGAGCGGCTGCGCCATCGTCAGCGCCTTTTCCTCGTACGCGAGCAGAGACGCGAACGCCTCGACCGTCGCGTGTTCGTCGTTGACCGTGGCCAGCAGCTCTTCTCTCATCGCGTCATGCTCGTCGCGCCGGCGCGTTGGGCGCGACGGCAAACCGGGGGGACCGGCCTCGCGAGGCCGGCTTCAGTTGCCCGGGCGCTGCTGCTGCAGCAGCTCTCGGGCGGTATTCAATACGCCGTCGGCGATCTTGTTCGCATCGATCGTCAGCGTGCCGTTGTTCAGCGCGTCCTTGATCGACTGGACCAGGCCCGTGTCGATATCGCCGTTGCCGGACGCGGATACCGAACGCAACTGGCCGGACAGACCCGACAGGTTCACGGTCGTGTCACCGCCGGTCGACCCGCCGTCGGCCGCCTGCGCGGACGAAGACGAAGCCGTGCCGGATTGCGCACGGGTCGCGCCGTTGCCGGTCGGCGCCAGGGGGCTCGGGTTCGGAGTGGAATCGATCTTCACGATGGGTTTCCTGTTCGGTTTGACCCAGATAACGGCCGGGTCGGCCCGAACTTTAGCATCGCGAGCCCGAAATGCTCCGAATAAACAATTCTTTACATTCTTGGGGCGGGATCCACCCCTACAGCGGAATTTCCACGGTGCCCGCGTCCTTGACGATCGCCGTGACGATCTGGCCCGCCGCCATCCGCACCCGCACCGACTGGCCGGGCGCCGCATTCGCCAGCGCGCTGCCTTCGGCCGAAATCGTGAAGCCGGGCCCGGCCGCGACCACTCGCACCGTCTGGCCGGCCGACACCGACGCCGCGCTCTTCAGCATGTCCTGCCGCAGCGGCAGCCCGGCCGAGATGCGCGCGAGCGCGGTCGCGCCGATTGCTTGCGCCGGATCGGTGATCACCGCGAGCGGCAGCACCGTCAGGTCGCCGTCGCGGGCGACCAGGTCGGCCGCGGAAAGCGGCTCGCCGGGCGCGATCTGGCGCGCGGCGACGTAGTAGGTGGCCTGCACGGTGACTTTCGCCTGCAGGTAGACGGTCCACGGCCGCTCGCCCGCGCAGCGCACGCCGACCGTCGTGCGGCCCCACAGGCGCGCGCCGGTCGGCATGAACGGTTCGAGCGTCGTGCACGCGGCGAGCCCGCGCGGAAACGCGGTCGTGACGGTCGCGGTGGTCTTTCCGGGCAGGCCTGCGACCTGTTGCTGCAGGAACGCGAGGGCCGCGCGGCGGATCGACTCGGGATCCTGCTGGCC
>NZ_JAAGPE010000607.1:0-2105 GCF_017104605.1 Burkholderia sp. Ac-20384
GCCGGCGCAACGGCGGACGCACCGCGCCGCGCGGCGCCGGGCCCGTTCGCACGGCTGACCGGCGGCCTGCGCGCGATGAAGCGCTACGGCTTTCGCGCGCGCTCGCTGTATTTCGTCGAAGGCGCGCAGCGCTGGTTCAGCTGGGACGACCCGATCGCGCTTGCCGACGAGGCGCATGCCCTCGCTGACTGGTGCCGCACGCGCCGGATCGCGCTCGTGCTGCTGCTCGATCCCGAAGCGAGCCGCGCGGGCGACGAAGCGCGCACCGACGATGCGCCGCTCGTACGCGATGCGGATCGCACGCCGCGCAGCGGTTTCCACGGTATCTGCTCGGGCGTCGCGCAGTTGCAGCGCACGCACGGCGAGCTGCTGTGGGTCGTCGATTTCTGGCGTGCGGGCGACACGCTTGCGGCCGGCGAAGTCCGGCCGCTGCGCTTTGCGCCGGGCGGCCGGCTCTCGGCAAGCGTCGACGGCGGCGCGGCCGAGCCCGCGCACCGGATGAAGCTCGCGAGCGACGAAGATCGTGTCGTCGTCAGCCGCGCGGTGCTCGAAGGCACGAACCGCGCGCCGGACGGCTGGGAGATCGTCGAAGACAACGCGGCCGTCGTCGCGGCGTGCGCGCATGCGCAAGCGGCGACCGCGGTGCTCGCGTTCCGCTCGCATGCGCAGCTCGAAGCGCTCTGCGCCGACGTGCACGCGCTGCGCCGGCAGTGCGGCGGTGAGTTGAAGATCGCGGTCGTCGAGCGCGGCGAAGTGCTGCGCCAGCAGTTCGAAATGCTCGTGCTGAGCGTCGGCGCGAGCCGCGTCGTCGCGCGCGACTTGCCGGTATCGCGGATGCAGGCCGCCGTGCACGCGCTGCGCGGCCAGCTCTATGCGCGGCCCGTCGCGGCCGATTATCGTGCGGCGCTCGCGGCCGCGCTCGGCGATTCGGTGCTCGGCTACCTGTCGGTCGGCGCGTTCTGCCTGCGGATTCGCGCGGTGCTCGATCGCGGCGCCGTGCTGGCGCTGCCGCACACGCTCGCGAAGATCTCGCTGCTACCGGGCGTGTCGCACGTCGACGCGCTGCGGTTTTGCCGGCCGCGCCGCGCGGGCGACGTCGTGACGGCCGATGCCGCGCACCTGTACGTGTTCCTGTTCGCGTGCGAGCCGGCCGATGCGGAGGACGCGCTCGCGCGCATCTTCGACGTGCCGGTCGACGCGCTGTCCGACCGTGTCGTGTGCCTCGGACACGGCAGCATCGACACCGAACTCAATGCGCTGAAGGCCGAGAACCGCCGCGCGCCGATCGCCGACTACAGCGATCTGTTCGCGGCCACGCAGCCGGCGCGCACGACCCGCAAATCGTCCGTGCGCGCCGATCCCGGCGCCGCGTTGCCAGACGCGAGCGAAGTGAGCGGCGCGATCGACGCAATCGATGCGATCGTCGCGCTCGAGGCGATCGGTGCGACGCCGACAGCCGCGGCTATCGATGCATCGGCGCCGGAACCCGTCATTGCCGCTGCGCGCAAGCGCAGCGCCGTCCGCAGCGCGATGCCGCTGCGCAAGGAGGGGGTCGCATGATCGCCGTCATCGTCATCGGTTTCATCGTCGGCATCGTGATCGCGGTGCCGGTGTGGATCATCGCGCAGCACCTCGGTATCGGCCGCGGCTTTCATGCGCCGCGCGGTATCGACCGGCGCGACGCGGTGCCCTGCGAACTCGTGCCGGTCGCGCTGCGCGGGCGGCTGCTGCCCGATGCGGAACGCGGCGAGCGTGGTAGCGAGGCGGCCCGATGAAGACGATCGCCATTACGTCGACGACGGGCGGCGCGGGCCGCACGACGCTCACGGCTGCCCTCGCGGTGCTGCTCGCGCGCCGCGGCCGGCCGGTCGTCGCCGTCGAATTCGATGCACAGAACCTGATGGGCGCGACGCTCGGCCTCGACTCGCTGGCCGAGCACGGCCTCGCGCAGAGCGTGCTCGGCGGTGCCGAGCCGTGGCATGCGCATACGTGGCGTAGCGCCGACGGCGTGTTGTTCGTGCCGTACGGGCAGGTCGACGCGAGATCGGAAGAGCGTCGCGTAGGGTAAGAGTGAAATAAACGTGGTAAACCACGGGTGTCTCCCG
>NZ_JAAGPE010000062.1:0-42888 GCF_017104605.1 Burkholderia sp. Ac-20384
TGGTTCGCGCGCGAGGGCGCGGACGTGCTGGCGACCGACATCAACGAAGCCGCGCTCGTGCGGCTGGAGGCCGACGCCGAACGCGCGGGCGGCCGGCTGACCACGCGGCGGCTCGACGTGACCGATGCGCAGGACGTCGCGGCGCTCGCCGCGAGCGAGCGTGCGTTCGACGTGCTGTTCAACTGCGCGGGCTTCGTGCACCACGGCTCGATCCTCGACTGCGACGACGAAGCCTGGGCGTTCTCGCTGAACCTGAACGTCACGTCGATGTACCGGCTGATCCGCGCGCTGCTGCCGGCGATGCTCGAAGCCGGCGGCGCGTCGATCATCAACATGGCGTCGGCCGCATCGAGCGTGAAGGGCGTGCCGAACCGCTTCGTCTACGGCACGACCAAGGCGGCCGTGATCGGGCTGACCAAGGCGGTGGCCGCCGATTTCGTCGAGCGGGGCATCCGCTGCAACGCGATCTGCCCGGGGACGATCGAATCGCCGTCGCTGGAGCAACGGATCGCGGACCAGGCGCGTACGCGCCACGTGTCGACCGACGAGGTGCGCCAGGCTTTTGTCGCGCGCCAGCCGATCGGCCGCATCGGCAGCGCGGAAGAAGTGGCCGCGCTCGCGCTGTACCTCGCATCCGACGAAGCGTCGTTCACGACCGGCGCGATCCACCTGATCGACGGCGGCTGGTCGAACTGACCAAGCCTTCCCCTTTACTTTCCGTTTCCGCTCAACACGACATGAAACTGCTGAGATTTGGCGACAAACACCATGAAAAGCCCGGCCTGCTCGATGCGAACGGCCACATTCGCGACCTGTCCGGCGTGATCGACGACATCGCCGGCGATGTGCTGACGCCGGCGTCGCTCGCACGGCTGCGCGATATCCCGCCGTCGTCGCTGCCGCTCGTCGAAGGCACGCCGCGGCTCGGCGCATGCGTCGGCCGCGTCGGCAAGTTCATCTGCATCGGGCTCAACTATTCCGACCACGCGGCCGAATCGGGGATGGAAGTGCCGAAGGAGCCCGTCGTGTTCGGCAAGTGGACGAGCGCGATCTCGGGGCCGAACGACGACGTCGAGATTCCGCGCGGCTCGGAGAAGACCGACTGGGAAGTCGAGCTCGGCGTGGTGATCGGCCAGGGCGGCCGCTATATCGCGGAAGCCGACGCACTGTCGCACGTCGCCGGCTACTGCGTCGTGAACGACGTGTCGGAGCGCGAATTCCAGCTCGAACGCGGCGGCACGTGGGACAAGGGCAAGGGCAACGACACGTTCGGGCCGCTCGGCCCGTGGCTCGTGACGGCCGACGACGTGCCCGATCCGCATGCGCTGCGGCTGTGGCTCGACGTCGACGGCCATCGCTACCAGAACGGCACGACCGCGACGATGGTGTTCCGCGTGCCGCACCTGATCAGCTACCTGAGCCGCTTCATGAGCCTGCAGCCGGGCGACGTGATCTCGACCGGCACGCCGCCGGGTGTCGGTCTCGGGCAGAAGCCGCCCGTCTATCTGCGCGCCGGGCAGGTGATCACGCTCGGCATCGACGGTCTCGGCGAGCAACGCCAGCGCACCGTGCAGGCCTGATTTCCTTTCGCGGACGATTCGTCATGCCTATCATTCGATCGATGCGCGTCCTCGACGTGCGCTTCCCGACCTCGCGCCAGCTCGACGGCTCCGATGCGATGAATCCGGACCCCGATTATTCGGCGGCCTACGTCGTGCTCGAAACCGACCGCGACGGGCTTGAAGGTCATGGGCTCACGTTCACCATCGGGCGCGGCAACGAGATCTGCTGCGCGGCGATCGACGCGATGCGTCACCTCGTCGTCGGCCTCGACCTCGACTGGATCCGCGAAGACATGGGCCGCTTCTGGCGGCACGTCACGTCGGACAGCCAGTTGCGCTGGATCGGCCCCGACAAGGGTGCGATCCATCTGGCGACGGGGGCCGTCGTCAACGCGGTATGGGATCTGTGGGCGAAAGCCGAGCGCAAGCCGTTGTGGCGGCTCGTGGCCGACATGCGCCCCGAGGAACTGGTGCGCGCGATCGACTTCCGCTACCTGACCGACTGCCTGACGCCGGACGAAGCGCTCGACCTGCTGCGCCGGCAAGTGCCCGGCAAGGCCGAGCGGATCGCACTGCTCGAGCGCGACGGCTACCCGTGCTACACGACGTCGGCCGGCTGGCTCGGCTACAGCGACGACAAGTTGCGGCGGCTGTGCCGCGAAGCGGTCGAAGCGGGGTTCGAGTACGTGAAGCTGAAGGTCGGCGCCAACCTGGAAGACGACATCCGCCGCGTGACGATCGCGCGCGAGGTGATCGGTCCGGACCGCAAGCTGATGATCGACGCGAACCAGGTGTGGGAAGTGGACGAAGCGATCGACTGGGTGCGCGAGCTGGCGTTCGCGCGGCCGTGGTTCATCGAGGAGCCGACGAGCCCCGACGACGTCGAAGGGCATCGCAAGATCCGCGAGGCGATCGCACCCGTGCAGGTCGCGACCGGCGAGATGTGCCAGAACCGCGTGCTGTTCAAGCAGTTCATCGCGCGCGGCGCGATCGACGTCGTGCAGATCGATGCGTGCCGGCTCGGCGGCGTGAACGAGATTCTCGCGGTGATGCTGATGGCCGCGAAGTACGGGCTGCCGGTGTGTCCGCATGCGGGCGGCGTCGGGCTGTGCGAGTACGTGCAGCATCTGTCGATGATCGACTACATCTGCATTGCCGGCACGAAGGAAGGGCGTGTGACGGAGTACGTCGATCACCTGCACGAGCATTTCGTCGAACCGTGTGTCGTGCGCGGCGCGGCGTACATGCCGCCGACGGCGCCCGGTTTCTCGATCGAGATGAAGCCCGAATCGCTGGAGCAGTACCGGTTCCGCGGCTGACACGCGTTGAGCGTGCCGACAACATGAACGACGGAGACGCGAAGTGGATTTGAATCTGCAACACAAGGTCGTGATCGTGACCGGCGGCGCGTCGGGCATCGGCGCCGCGATCTCGATGCGGCTGGCCGAGGAAGGCGCGGTTCCGGTGGTGTTCGCGCGCCACGCGCCCGACGATGCGTTCTGGCGCGCACTCGTGCAGAAGCAGCCGCGTGCCGCCTGCATCTCTGTCGAGTTGCAGGACGATGCGCGATGCCGCGATGCGGTTGCGGAAACCATCGCGCGTTTCGGCCGTCTCGACGGCCTGGTCAACAATGCGGGCGTCAACGACAGCATCGGGCTCGATGCCGGGCGCGATGCGTTTGTCGCGTCGCTCGAACGCAACCTGATCCACTACTACGTGATGGCGCACTACTGTGTGCCGCACCTGAAGGCGACGCGCGGCGCGATCGTCAATTTGTCGTCGAAGACGGCCGTCACCGGGCAGGGCAACACGAGCGGCTATTGCGCATCGAAGGGCGCGCAGCTTGCATTGACGCGCGAATGGGCCGTCGCGTTGCGTGACGACGGCGTGCGCGTGAACGCGGTGATCCCGGCCGAAGTGATGACGCCGCTGTACCGGAGATGGCTCGACAGTTTCGACGACCCCGACGCGAAGCTGGCCGGCATCGCCGGCAAGGTGCCGCTCGGCAAACGCTTCACGACGGCCGACGAAATTGCCGATACGGCCGTATTCCTGTTGTCGGAACGCGCAGCGCACACGACGGGCCAGTGGCTGTTCGTCGACGGCGGCTATACGCATCTCGACCGTGCGATCAGCTAAGGGCGGCGATCCATGCAATCCGACCTGACTCCGAACCCCGCGCCGTCGCTGATCGCCTTGACCGGTATCGGCAAGCGCTTCCCCGGCGTGCAGGCGCTCGACGACTGCCATTTCGACCTGCGTGCCGGCGAAGTGCATGCGCTGATGGGCGAGAACGGCGCCGGCAAGTCGACGCTGATGAAGATTCTCGCAGGCGTCTACCAGCGTGACGACGGCGAGATCCGGATGGACGGCCGTGCGGTGGAAATCGCCGATCCGCGCGCCGCGCAGGCGCTCGGGATCGGCATCATCCATCAGGAACTGAACCTGATGAACCACCTGAGCGTCGCGCAGAACATCTTCATCGGCCGCGAGCCGCGCGGCCGCTTCGGCGTGTTCGTCGACGAAGCGGCACTCAACCGCGACGCAGCCGCGATCTTCGCGCGGATGCGGCTCGATCTCGACCCGCGTACGCCGGTCGGACAGCTCACGGTGGCGAAGCAGCAGATGGTCGAGATCGCGAAGGCGCTGTCGTTCGACTCGCGCGTGTTGATCATGGACGAACCGACCGCCGCGCTCAACAACGCGGAGATCGCCGAGCTGTTCCGCATCATCGGCGACCTGCGCGCACACGGTGTCGGCATCGTCTACATCTCGCACAAGATGGACGAGCTGCGCCAGATCGCCGATCGCGTGACCGTGATGCGCGACGGCAAGTATGTCGCGACCGTGCCGATGGCGGACACGTCGATGGACGCGATCATCGCGATGATGGTCGGCCGCCAGCTCGCGACCGAATTCCGCACGCCGCCCGATACGTCCGCGAACGACGTCGCGCTCGAAGTGCGCGGGCTGTCGCGCGGCCGGGCGATTCGCGATGTCGGCTTCACGCTGCGGCGCGGCGAGATCCTCGGCTTCGCGGGGCTGATGGGCGCGGGCCGCACCGAAGTCGCGCGCGCGGTGTTCGGCGCGGACCCGGTCGACGCGGGCGAGATCCGCGTGCACGGCAGGACCGTGACGATCCGTACGCCGGCCGATGCGGTGAAGCACGGCATCGGCTACCTGTCCGAGGATCGCAAGCACTTCGGGCTCGCGGTCGGGATGGACGTGCAGAACAACATCGCGTTGTCGAGCATGCGCCGCTTCGTGCGCCGCGGCGTGTTCCTCGACGCGCGTGCGCTGCGCGACACCGCGCAATCGTACGTGCGGCAGCTCGCGATCCGCACGCCGTCGGTGACGCAGCCGGCGCGGCTGCTGTCGGGCGGCAACCAGCAGAAGATCGTGATCGCGAAGTGGCTGCTGCGCGACTGCGACATCCTGTTCTTCGACGAACCGACGCGCGGCATCGACGTTGGCGCGAAAAGCGAGATCTACAAGCTGCTCGACGCGCTCGCCGCCGACGGCAAGGCGATCGTGATGATCTCGTCGGAGCTGCCCGAAGTGCTGCGCATGAGCCACCGGATTCTCGTGATGTGCGAAGGGCGCGTGACCGGCGAATTGCGCGCGGCCGACGCCACGCAGGAAAAGATCATGCGGCTCGCGACGCAGCGCGAGTCGACCGTATTGTCCTGATTCAACCCCTACGATCATGTCCAACGATACGCATCCCGTTCCGCCTCTCGCGCCCGGCGACACGCCGGCCGCGGCAGCGAGCCTGAAAGCCCGCTTCTTCAACCCGGCCGCGCGGCAGAAGCTGCTCGCGTTCGCGAGCCTCGTGCTGCTGATCGTGTTCTTCAGCATCGCGTCGCCGAACTTCCTCGAAGTCGACAACCTCGTCGCGATCCTGCAGGCCACCGCGGTGAACGGCGTGCTGGCCGTCGCGTGTACCTACGTGATCATCACGTCGGGCATCGACCTGTCGGTCGGCACGCTGATGACGTTCTGCGCGGTGATGGCCGGCGTCGTGCTGACGAAATGGGGCATGCCGCTGCCGCTCGGGATCCTGGCTGCACTGTGCTTCGGTGCGCTGTCGGGCAGCGTATCGGGCTTCGTGATCGCGAAGATGAAGGTGCCGCCGTTCATCGCGACGCTCGGCATGATGATGCTGCTCAAGGGGCTGTCGCTCGTGATCTCGGGCACGCGGCCGATCTACTTCAACGACACGCCGGGCTTCACGTCGATCGCGCAGGATTCGCTGATCGGCAACCTGATTCCCGCGCTGCCGATTCCGAACGCGGTGCTGATCCTGTTCCTCGTCGCGATCGGCGCGTCGATCGTGCTGAACCGCACGATCTTCGGCCGCTATACATTCGCGCTCGGCAGCAACGAGGAAGCGCTGCGGCTGTCGGGCGTGAATGTCGACGCGTGGAAGATCGCCGTCTACACGTTCAGCGGCGCGGTGTGCGGGATTGCCGGGCTCTTGATCGCATCGCGGCTGAATTCCGCGCAGCCCGCGCTCGGGCAGGGCTACGAGCTCGACGCGATCGCGGCCGTCGTGATCGGCGGCACGTCGCTGTCGGGCGGCGCGGGCAGCATCGTCGGCACGATCATCGGCGCGTTCATCATGAGCGTGCTGACGAACGGCCTGCGCATCATGTCGGTCGCGCAGGAATGGCAGACGGTCGTGACGGGGGTGATCATCATCCTCGCCGTCTACGTCGATATCCTGCGCCGGCGGCGCCGCTGACGCACGCATTCACGCAGGCTTGTGCTTCATCGCCGGCTCCGGCCGGCGTCCCAGTCGTTCCAGTCGTTTTAGTCGATACGAAAAAAGGAGACGCGAAGTGATCAGGAGCAAGGTGTTGAACGCGATCGTCGGGCTGACGTTCGCTGTCGGCGTCACGGCCGGCGCGCAGGCGCAGGAGACCTACATCCCGCTGATCTCGAAGGGCTTCCAGCATCAGTTCTGGCAGGCCGTGAAAGCGGGCGCGATGCAGGCCGCGAAGGACTACAAGGTGAAGGTGACGTTCGAAGGGCCCGAAACCGAGGCGATGGTCGACAAGCAGATCGACATGCTGTCGGCCGCGATCGCGAAGAAGCCGGCCGCGCTCGGCTTCGCGGCGCTCGACAGCAAGGCCGCGCTGCCGCTGCTGAAGAAGGCGCAGGCCGAGAAGATCCCGGTGATCGCGTTCGACTCGGGCGTGGACAGCGACATCCCGGTGACGACGGCTGCGACCAACAACAAGGCCGCCGCGTCGCTCGCCGCCGACAAGCTCGCCGCGCTGATCGGCGACGAAGGCGAGGTGGCCGTGGTCGCGCACGACCAGACGAGCCGCACCGGCATCGATCGCCGCGACGGCTTCCTCGAACGAATGAAGTCGGCGCACCCGAAGGTGCAGGTCGTGACGGTTCAGTACGGTGAAGGCGACCAGCTGAAGTCGACCGAGGTGACGAAGTCGATCCTGCAGGCGTATCCGAAGCTCAAGGGGCTGTTCGGCACGAACGAAGGCTCGGCGATCGGCGTGGTCAACGGCGTGCGCGAGATGAAGCGCAAGGTCGTGATCGTCGGGTACGATTCCGGCAAGCAGCAGAAGGACGCGATCCGTAGCGGGCTGATGGCCGGCGCGATCACGCAGAACCCGATCGGGATCGGCTACAAGACGGTCGAGGCAGCCGTGAAGGCGATCAAGGGCGAGAAGCTGCCGAAGGTCATCGATACCGGTTTCTATTGGTACGACAAGACCAATATCGACGATCCGAAGATCGCGGCGGTGTTGTACGACTGAACGTTGCGTCGAGCGGCGGTGGCGCGCGCCGCCGCCGTGGCGACCGGACACGAGGGCATCATGGGCGCAGTGCGTATCGATTCCCATCAGCACTTCTGGCGCTATCGCGCCGCCGACTATCCGTGGATCGACGCCGGGATGGGGGTGCTCGCGCGCGACTACCTGCCCGACGCGCTGTGGCCGCTGATGCATGCGCAGGCGATCGGCGCGTCGATCGCGGTGCAGGCGCGCGCCGGGCGCGACGAGACGGCGTTCCTGCTCGATCTCGCGCGCGACGATGCGCGCATCGCGGCGGTGGTCGGCTGGGAGGATCTCGCCGCGCCGCAGCTCGCGGATCGCGTTGCCGAATGGCGCAGCCCGAAGCTGCGCGGCTTTCGTCACCAGGTGCAGGACGAAGCCGATGCAGGCGCGTTCGTCGCGGAGCCGGATTTCAATCGCGGCATCGTGTGGCTGCAGGCGAACGGGTATGTGTACGACGTACTCGCGTTCGAGCACCAGTTGCGGGACATGTGGACATTTTGTGCGCGGCACGACGCGCACTGGCTCGTGCTCGATCACGTCGGCAAGCCGGCACTCGCCGACTTCGAGCGCGACGACACGGCGCTGGCGCGCTGGCGCGCCGCGTTGCGTGAGCTGGGTGCGCTGCCGCATGTCGCGTGCAAGCTGTCGGGGCTCGTGACCGAGGCCGACTGGAAGCGCGGCCTGCGCGGGAAGGACGTCCGGCATATCGAGCAGTGTCTCGACGCGGCGCTCGACGCGTTCGGCCCGCAGCGGCTGATGTTCGGGTCGGACTGGCCCGTGTGCCTGCTGGCCGCGTCGTATGACGAAGTCGCGTCGATCATCGAGCGCTGGGCTGAGTCGCGGCTGTCGGCGGCCGAGCGCAACGCGCTGTGGGGCGGTACCGCCGCGCGGTGTTACGGGGTGCCGACGTGAGCGCGCGGGCGTGTGCGGCGGGGCGCGGTTTCGTCCGACGAATGGTGGCGGATGCCGCAGCGTGTCGATGGTTGCGGTCGCATCGATTCTTCGCCCGATGTCCGGGGCCGAGCCTTTAGAATATGCGCAAACGGTTGCGTGCGATGCGCGCTCAACCGTCCGGAATGAAACCGATCACCAGCTCCGACGTATGTCCATCCAGCCGATTCAGAACCGCCGCCTCTACCAGCAGATCGCCGACAAGCTCAGTGCGATGATCGAGTCCGGCGATTTTCCGCCGGGCAGCTATCTGCCGCCCGAGCGCGAACTGGCCGAACAGTTCGGCGTGTCGCGCACCTCGGTGCGCGAGGCGCTGATCGCCCTCGAAGTGAGCGGGCTCGTGAGCGTGCGCGTCGGCGACGGCGTGAAGGTGCGCCACCCTGAAGCCACCACCGCACCCGAACCCGATACGAAAGCCGCGCCGTTCACGATCATCGAGATCGATCCCGAACTCGGCATCGCACTCGACCTCGATACCGAAATCCCGCCGTTCGCGCTGCTGCAGGCGCGCAGGCTGATCGAGCCGGAAGCCGCGTCGCTGGCCGCGAAGCACGGCTCGGACGAGCAGATCGAAGGGATCCACGAGGCGTACCTGCGCAACCAGGAAGACAACCGCAGCGGCTCGCTCACGCATCCGGGCGACCGGCTGTTTCATATCCGCATCGCGGAAGCGAGCGACAACGCCGCGTATGCGCTGATGATCAAGCAGTTGCTCGCGCACAAGTACGACCTGATGTTCCAGCGGCTGCAGTCGCTGTACATGCCGAACGACATGCCGCACCGGTCGGAACTGGAGCACCGTGCGATCCTCGATGCGATCCGCGCACGCGACCCGGACGCCGCGCGCCGCGCGATGGCCGAGCATCTCGACGAAGTGATCCGCATCTTCGGCCGCGCGCTCGACTGAGCGCGCGTCGACGCGTGACCCGTTACCGGGTCAGAAGCGATCCGCGCGATACGGCGCCGGATCGGTGAACGGCGCTTCACCGGTCATCATCTCGGCCAGCAGGCGGCCCGTGACGGGGCCGAGCGTCAGCCCGTGATGGTTGTGCCCGAACGAGAACCACAGCCCGCGATGCGCGGGCGCGGGGCCGATCACCGGGCGCATGTCGGGCGTGCACGGCCGGAAGCCGAGCCAAGGTTGCGGGTCGAGCCGCTCGCCGAAACCGAACACGGGCCGCGCAACGCGTTCCGCGCGTTCGAGCTGCACGCCGGTCGGCGGCACGCCGCGCCGCGCGATCTCGACGCCGGTCGTCAGCCGCAGCCCGCGCTTCATCGGCGCGATCACGTAACCGTATTCGCGATCGACGATCGGCGCCGACGGCACGCCGCGCGCGGACGGCGTGTAGTGCATGTGATAGCCGCGCTTCTCGCGCAGCGGAATCTTGTAGCCGAACTTGCCGAACACCGTGTCGGACCACGGGCCGAGCGCGACGACCACCGCCGGCGCGGCGGCCATGCCGTCCTGCGTGCTGACCTGCCAGCCCGGCGACAGCGCGTCGAGGCTCGCGGCGTCGCCCGTCAGCAGCGTGCCGCCGCCTTGCACGAAGAGGTGCGCGTACGCTTTGACGAGCTCGGACGGGTCGACGACGCTTTTCGGGTCGAGCCAGTGCAGCGCGCCGCAGAAGCCGGGCGCGAGGCTCGGTTCGTGCGCAGCCAGCGCGGCCAAGTCGAGCGGTGTGATGCCGAGCCCGTGGCGGCGCGCGGTGAGTCCGGCTTCGGCCACGCCGCGTTCGAATGCGGCCGGTGTGCGGAATGCCTCCAGCCAGCCGTTCGCGCGGATGAGTTCGCCGGCGCCGGCCCGCGCGATCAGCGCGTCGTGCTCGACGATGCAGCGCTCGATCAGCGGCAGCATGTCGCGCGACGCCGCCGCGTGACGCAGCGGCGCCGATTCCCACCAGAAACGTGCAAGCCACGGCGCGAATGCGGGCAGCGACGTGCTGTGCCAGTAGAGATCGGTCGAGCGGTTCAGCGCGTAGCGCATCAGCGTGAACGGGCTGCGCGGGAACGGATACGGTTCGACCGACGAGCGCTCGATCAGCCCCGCGTTGCCGAAGCTCGTGCCTTCGCCGGGTGCGCCGCGATCGACGAGGGCGACCTTGCGGCCGCGATCCTGCAGGTGGAGTGCCGCGGAGACGCCGACGATGCCTGCGCCGAGAACGATGACGTCGAAATCCATCGATGGTGAGTGACGGTTAGCGGCGCGCGCCCGCGATGAGGCTTGTGCGCCCGGGTTGGAGAGCCTTCGAACTGCAAGCATACTCGCGGCGGCGTGGGGCACCAAGCGGACGCGTGTGGCCCGCGCATGGCAGGTGGCCCGGGCGAGACGATTCGCGATCGTCGCGACGACGCGGGCAGTAGAATGCGCGGATTCCGGCCTTCGAAGGTGACGCGCGATGATCGAGTTGACCGCAGCGGTTTATGCGGCGGAGTTGAAACGCTTCCGGGCGACCGGCCGCGTCTGGCTCGCGGCGGACGAGATTCCGGCCGATGTCGACGTGCCGGCTACATGGCGCGCGTTGCTCGCCACGCCGGACGACATGCGAGCGGATACGCTCGTGCAGATGTGGGCCGGCGTCATCGATCGATTGCCGGCCGTTGCGCAGTTCTTTCACGAAAAGCTCGCGCGTCCGGCCGTGTTCCGCAACGACGGTGGCGACGTCGCGTTGCTCTATCCGTACACGGTCGAGCACGACGACCTGAATTTCTTCATCGGCCGCGCGCCGTTGGGCGAGCGGGGGCTCGATGATGAGTCGTCCTGGGCTGCATTGCCCGAAGATCTGCGGCGCTTTCATCAAACCGTGCATGACGGCTGGACGTTCTTTCCCGCGAATTCGATGGGGCCGGTGCCGCTCGCCGATCAGGCTGCGCTCGCGGACAAGCTCGACCTGACACCCGCCGAGACACGCAAGCTCGGCGTGAACCCGGATCTCGTGCGGGCCGTGTTTCATAACGGCAGCGGCGATTGGCTGTGCGTTGATTCGAATGAAGGGCCCGGCGGTGGCAACCCGGCAGGGTGGTTATGGTGGCACGAGAACCCGACCGAACTCGAGCCCGTGGATTTCTGGGCCGTGATGAACGCGTGGTTCGAGATTTTCGTCGAGGAAGCCGACAAGCGATGATCGGACACGCCCGGCGCCTGCCGGGCGCGCGGGCAGTCCACCGCATCGTCAATTCATTGCGAACAGCTTCCCCCATCGCGCCAGCACGCGTGTATCGACCCCCGCCATCCGCAGCGCTTTCCACACCACGGTCGACACCGTGTCGTAAGCGGCGATCCCGGTCGCCTGTTCGAACGGCGCGGCCAGATGGGCGGCATGCAGGTTCGTGCAGAACGTCGCCACCGCATCCGGCCGCGCCCGCGCAGCCTGGCGCATCAACCCGGCAAGCTGCGTGTCGGGCACTTCCGCGAAGCTGAAGTTGTCGCGTAACCCGAGATGCTGTTCGCCCACGCAATCGATGCCGAGTTGCGCATACTGGCGCACGATCCGCTGCTGCACGTCGTCGAGATACGGCGTGACGAGGCCGAGCCGCCGCACGCCGGTGCGTTCGAGCAGTTCGTTCAACGCGAGCACGGACGTCGTCGCAGGAATGCCGGTGGCCTTCTCGATGCCGCGGCACAGGGCCGCGTCGCGTTCGAAGCCGAGCCAGCCGGCCGACGTACCGCTCCAGCCGATCACGTCGACCCGCGCATCCGCGAGCTGCCGCGCCGCGACCAGCATGCGTGCCGCATCGAACTGGTCGAGCGCGGTCTCGGTGAGCGCAATCTCGGTCACGGTGAAGCGAGCGAAATGCACGCTGACGTCCGGCAAGCCGGCGACGATCGCGGTCGTCAGCGGTTCGAGCGCGGTGTTCGACGACGGCGTCAGGATGCCGATGCGGATGCGCGGATTCATCGCAGGGCTTCCGTTCAATCGAGCAACTGACGCACCGCATCGACGGCGGCACGGCGCAGCGCAGCCAGGTCGAGGCCCGGAATCTCGCCGTTGTCCACCACGACACGGCCATTCACGATGTTGTATTTCACTGGCACGGGTTCGCCGGCCGCGACCGGCGCGATCGCGTAGTCGTGGAAGCCGTTGAAGCGCGGCCCGCTCACGTCGTACAGCACGAGATCGGCGGCCTGGCCGGCTTCGAGCGTGCCGACCGCGTTCAGCCCGAGCACGCGCGCGCCGCCTTGCGTGCCCCAGTGCAGCACCTCCTCGGCGGTGGTGGCCGCCGCACCGTGCGCCGCGCGATGCACGAGCCACGCGAAATTCGCTTCGTGCGTCATGCTGCCGGATTCGTTCGACGCGACGCCATCGACACCGAGCGACACCGGCACGCCGGCCGCCGCCATGCGCGGCGCGGGCGCGATGCCGCTGCCGAGCCGCGCATTGCTGACGGGGCAGTGCGAGCAGCCGGTGCCCGTTTCGGCGAGCATCGCGATTTCGTTCGCTTCGAGGTGAACGAGGTGCGCGAACCACACGTCGGGCCCGAGCCATTCGTGCTCCGCGACGAATTCGACGGGCAGCTTGCCGTAGCGCTCGCGGCAGAAATCGACGTAGCGCGTCGTTTCCGACAGGTGCGAATGCAACCGCAGGCCCATCCCGCGCGCCGCACGCGCGACCTCGGGCAGCAGGTCGGGCGGCAGCGAGAAGGTCGGCGTCGTCGGGGCGACGACCACGCGGCGCATCGATGCCGTGCCCGCGTCGTGATAGCGCGCCTTCAGCCGCTCGATGTCGGCAAGCATCTGGTCGAGCGTCTCGGGTTGCAGCGCGGTGCCGGCGAAGCCCGGATGATCGCCGGCCGCCTGCAACGCGCCGCCGCGGCACAGCACGAAGCGCATCCCGAAGCTGGCCGCTTCGTCGAACAGCAAGTCGCCCGTCTCGGTCGTGCCGCCCGCGTGATACAGGTAGTGATGATCGGCGCAGGTCGTCACGCCGGACAGCAGCAGCTCCGCGAAGCCGAGCCGGGCGGCGATGCGCGCGAGTGCCGGCGTGAAGCGTGCGACGCGCGGATACGGCACGGCCGCGAGCCATTCCTGCAGGCCGGCGTTGATGCCGGACGGCACGGCTTTCAGCAGGTTCTGGAACAGGTGGTGATGCGTGTTGACCCAGCCCGGGTAGACGACGCAGTCGGTCGCGTCGATCACGCGTTCGCCGGGCAGCGGCGTGAGGCCGGGCGCGATCGTGTCGATCCGGCCGTCACGGATACGCAGGTCGGCGGAGCCGAGCCGCGCGTCGTCGCCAGCGCGGCCGCTCATGACCGCGATCGGGTTGCGGATCAGCAGCGAAGAAGAAGGAACGCTCATGGTCGGGTCTCCTCTGGTTCGGATAGTCGGGTCGTGATTCGTCGGGCGCCGCGCGCAGGCTCGATGTCGCGCGCGGCATGAAGCCCGTCAGTCGCACTCGCGCGCCATCGGGCTGGCGTGCGTTGCGTCGGCGTGAATGTGCGATTCAACGGGGTCGGCCGCCGGCACGCCGTTGAGCAGTGCATTGAGCAGCACGGACACGAGGCACGCGAGCACGACGCCGCTATGCAGGAACGGCTGCGTCCAGTCGGGCATGTGCGCGAACACCTTCGGCGCCATCACCGGAATCAGCGCGGTCGCGATCGTGAAGCCGACGATCAGCACGTTGTAGCGGTTGTTCTCGAAGTCGACTTTCGCGAGCGTCTGCACGCCGGCGGCGACGACCACGCCGAACATTGCGATGCCCGCACCGCCGAGCGCGGCCGACGGCGTCGACGCGACGATCGCGCCGATCTTCGGCACCAGCGCGACGACGCACATCAGCACGCCGCTGACCGCGACGATCCAGCGGCTGCGCACGCCGGTCAGGATCACGAGCCCGACGTTCTCCATGAACGCGATGAACGGAAACGCGGCGAACGTACCGGCGATCGCGCTCGCGACGCCGTTCGCGCGCAGCCCGCGCACGACGTCCTCCTCGCTCACCTGCTTCTCGACGATGTCGCCGATCGCGACGAACAGGCCCATCGACTCGACCATCTGCACGATCATCACGACGACCATCGTCAGCACCGGCACGATCGCGAACACCGGCGTGCCGAAGTGGAACGGGTAGGGCACGGTGAACCACGGCGCGGCCGCGACGTTCGTGAAGTTGCCCATCCCGAGCGCGATCGCGAGCAGGCTGCCGGCGACGAGCCCGATCAGCACCGACAGGTTGCGCAGGAACGCGTTCGCGAAGCGGTTGACCGCGAGGATCACGACCGCGACGACGAGCGCGACCGCGAGAAACGACAGCTCGCCGAACTGCAGCTTCGCCGCGTCGCCGCCGCCGGCCCATTGATACGCGACCGGAAACAGCTGCAACCCGATCACGGTGACGATGCAGCCGGTCACGACCGGCGGGAACAGGCGGCGCAGCCGGCCGACCAGCGGCGCGGCGAAGGTCGTGATGATGCCAGCGCCGATCACCGCGCCGCACACGCCCGCGAACCCCACACCCGGCGTCAGGCCGATCGCGATCACCGGGCCGACGCTGCTGAATGCGACGCCCTGCAGGATCGGCAGGCGCACGCCGAGCTTCCAGACGCCGACCGTTTGCAGGATCGTCGAGATGCCGGAACAGAACAGCGCGGTGCTGATCAGCACGGTCGTGTCGGCGGGCGACATCTTCAACGCCGACGCGACGATCAGCGGCACCGCGATCGCGCCGATATAGGCGACGAGCATGTGTTGCAGGCCGAGCGTCAGCATCTGGCGGCGCGGCAGGACCCGATCGACGGGATGTGAAGCAGCGTTCATGGGCGAGTCTCCTGAGGTTCGTTTTCGGGCGAGCGCGCGACGCGCCCGCCTGGCGTGCCCGTCAGGCCGCGACCGCCGCGGCGAGACAGGCATGGAAACGGTCGGTCAGCGCGGCGCGATCGAGATCGCGGCCGATGAAAACGATGCGCGACGAGCGCGGCTCGCACCCCCACGCCTGCGCGGCGCGCAGTTCGATCACGCCGTGCACGCCCTGCAGCACGTAGCGCTGCGCACGGCCCTGCACGGCGAGGATGCCTTTCATCCGGAACAGGTTCGCGGTATCGGCGCTACGCAGCTCGCCGAGCCACGCTTCGAGCGCGTCGAGATCGACGTCCGCATCGACTTCGATGCCGACCGACGACACGCTTTCGTCGTGCTCGTGATGATCGTGATCGTCGTCGTGTGCGTGGGCTTCGTGAGCGTGGCCGTCGTGGTCATGCTCGTGCTCCTGCTCGTGCTCGTGCGCCTGTTCGTCCGCATGCGGTGCATCGGCCTGCAACCCGTCGCTCTCGACGAGGATCTGCGCGAATTCGTTCGCGCCGATCCCGAGAATGCGGTCGAGATCGACCTGCGCGTAGCTCGACGTGACGATTTCGGCCGTCGTGTTGAGCTCGCGCAGCCGCGCGGTCAGCGCATCGACGTCCGGTTCGTCGACGAGATCGACCTTGTTGATCACGATCCGGTCCGCGCAGACGATCTGGTCGACGGCCTGGTTGTCGCGGCCGTCGAGCACCAGATCGTCGAGATGCGCGCGGATATGCTTCGCATCGACCATCGTGACGACCGCGTCGAGCGCGACTTCCTTCGCGATCGGATCGTCGAGGAAGAAGGCCTGCGCGACCGGATACGGATCGGCGAGGCCGCTCGTCTCGACGATGATGTGATCGAGCCGGTCGGGGCGCGCGACGAGCATCCGCACGATCCGCACGAGATCCTCGCGCACCGCGCCGACGCAGCACACGCAGCCGTTGGTCATCTCGTAGATTTCCTCGGTCGATTCGAGCACGAGCCCGCCGTCGATGCCGATTTCGCCGAACTCGTTCTCGATCACCGCGATCTTGCGGCCGTGCTTCTCGCGCAGGATGTAGTTCAGCAGCGTGGTCTTGCCCGCCCCGAGAAAGCCCGTGAGCACGGTGACCGGAATCTTTTCGACGTCGCTGTGGGTGGTGTGGATGTGGGTCATGATGCGTCTCCGTTGAGGCGGTTGGGCTGCGGGTTGGGCCGGGATTCGCTGTCCTTCCAGCGATGGACGGTGCGGGAATCGAGGTCGAACAGGTCGAGCACGCGGCCGAGCGTGTGGTCGATCATCTGGTCGAGCGAAGCGGGGCGCGCATAGAACGCCGGCACGGGTGGCGCGACGATCGCGCCCATTTCCGTGACGGCGGCCATGTTGCGCAGATGCGTGAGCGTGTACGGCGTTTCGCGCGCGAGCAGCACGAGCCGGCGGCGCTCCTTCAGCACGACGTCGGCCGCGCGCGAGATCAGGCCGGACGAAAGACCGCTCGCGATCTCGGCGAGTGTCTTCATCGAGCAGGGCGCGACGATCATCCCGAGCGTGCGGAACGATCCGCTCGAGATTGGTGCCGCGATGTCGTCGCTGCGGTACAGCACGCTCGCGAGCGCGGTGATGTCGGACAGCCTGAAGTCGGTCTCGTGCGCCATCGTCAACGCGGCGGCGCGCGACACGACCACGTGCGTCTCGATGTCGAGTTCGCGCAGCAGCGCGAGCAGCCGCATCCCGTACACGAAGCCGGATGCACCGCTGATGCCGACCACGAGCCGCCGCGTGCTCATCGCGATGCTCCGCCGAGTTGCGCGATCACTTGGGCGGCGCGCTGCATCGCGGCGTCGCCGACACGTGCGCGCACGCCGTCGAAGCGCGAGCCGCGCGTCGCGTCGATCCCCATCCGCGACGTCGTGCCGTCGGCCGACGACGACGGATCGAGCGGGCTGCCGGGCAGGCCGTCGACGACGAACAGGTCGTGGTGCGGCTGGAAGTGCGTCGCGATCGCCCACAGCACCTGCGCGTCGTCGGTGATGTCGACGTCGCTGTCGACCGCGACGACGTTCTTCAGGTACGGGTCCCAGCCGAGCAGCGCGAGCATGATCTGGCGCGCTTCGCCGTCGCGCGACTGGTTCAGCGCGACGTAGCAGTGGAAGTGCGTGCCGGAATTCGGGTAGTGAATGGCGGTGACGGAAGGAAAGCGCGCCTTCAGCTTTTCGCTCATCTCGGCTTCGCGCGGCAGCCGCGCAAGCGTCAGGTGCTCCGCGTACGGGCCGCCGACCACATCGACGAGCCACGCATCCTTGCGCCGCATCATCGCGTCGATGTGCAGCACGTTGTTGGTCGAGCGGTCCGACGAGTAGCCGGTGAATTCGCCGAACGGGCCTTCTTCCGCATGCGCATCGGGATCGATCGTGCCTTCGAGCACGAACTCGGCGGCGGCCGGTACGCCGATGCCGTGACGTGGCGTGCGCACGAGTTGCAGCGGTGCGCCGAACAGTCCGCCGGCGATCGCGCGCTCGTCCGCGCCGAACGGCACGCGCGCGGCGGCTGCGAGCATGCACAGCGGATGCGCACCGATCACCATCGCGACTTTCAGCGTGTCGCCGCGCGCCTTCGCGGTCTGCAGCATCCGCCACAGATGGCCGCGCGAATGCAGGCTCGTCGCCAGCGCGTTGCGTGCATGCGGCATCGAGCGGTGGTAGCTCAGGTTCGCGACGCCCGTCACGGGATCTTCGGCAACGATCACCGCGTTGGTCACGTAGGGCCCGCGATCCGTTTCGAAGTGGCGGATCATCGGCAGTTGTGCGAGATCGACCGCATCGCCTTCGGTCACATGATCGAGCACGGGGCCGTGCGGCACGACGACCGGCGCGACGGGCGCGTTCGCACGCTGTTGCCACGCGTCGAGCAGGCCGTTCGCATCGACGCCGAACAGCCGGCCGATGCGCGTGCGGGACGCAAATACGTTGGTGACGAGCGGCGTCGAAAGGCCGTCGACGCGCTCGCAGACGAGCATCTCGTGCCGCCCGCGCGCGGCGAGCGACGCGACCACGGCCGTGACGTCCTGGTCGGCGGATAGCGGCTGCGCGAGCGTCAGCACGTCGTCCGGAAAGCGTTCGCGATACGCGTTCGCGAAGTGATGGAAATCCTGCTGCTCGGCGAAAAGGCTGGACGCCATGATGCACTCCGTCGGATACGGAAGGGGAAGGGCCGGATCGCACGCGTGTTCAAGGCGGCACGCGATCCGGCTGCCGGCGCGTTACAGGTAAGTCGATGTGAGGCGCTTCTGCGCTTCGTCGAGATCCTTCGGCGGCTTGGTCGGCTCGATGCCGACGAGGCGGGCGATGTTGTTGCCCATGTAATCCTCGAGGCCGTCCTCGTCGAGATCCATCCCCTGCGGCGCGGGCCCGCACAGCATCTCCAGCTCGCGCAGCCACATGCCGGGTTCGTTCGGCGGCGAATCGGTGCCGAACACGATCTTGTTGCGCGGCAGCTCGCGGGCGAACTCGACGATCCGCGACTGGTAGCACCAGCCCGATTCGCAGTACACGTTCGGCGTATCCATCGCCATCCAGAACGCTTCGAACGAGTAGTTGCCACCCGTCTGGATGCCGAAGTGACCGATGATGAAGTTCACCATCGGAAACTCGCGGATGATCGGATAGAACTGCGTCGGGATCGTGTACGGCCCGTCGCCGGTATGGATCAGCACGACGATGTTGTACTTCGCGCAGACCTTCATCGCCGGGCGCAGCCAGTCGAGCGCGCGATCGGGACGGTAGCCGTGCATGTTCGCGTGCAGCTTCACCATCTTGAAGCCGTACTCCTTGATGTGGAATTCGAGCTCGGCCGCGCCGTTTTCCGGGCCCCAGCGCGGGTTGTACGTGAAGTTGCCGATGAAGCGGTCGGGGTACTTCTGCGTGAGTTCGGCGATGTACGCCATGTAGTCGCGAATGCCTTCGCGGCCGCGACGGTTGCCGTCGCGATAGCCGGTGTTGCCGGGCGGCGGCTGGATGAAGCCCATGTCGATGCGGCGCGGCTTGCCGTTGATGATGTACGGGCCGTCCATCATCTTCAGCAGGCGTTCGCCGGTGAACGGTTCGCCGGTGTGGCGCCAGGCCTCGTCGACGAGGTTGGTCGGGTGCAGGTGCGTATCGATGATCATGCAATGCTCCGGAATCGGGAGAGAGGGGCGCGAGCGTCAGGCGGCGAGCAGTGCTTTCGCTTCGTCGACGGTGCGCGGCGCGGGCGTCGGTTCGAGACCGATCATCCGGGCCGTGTTATTGCCGAGGTAATCCTCGAGCGTGTCCTCGTCGAGATTCATCCCTTGCGGCGGATCGAAGCAGAGCACTTCGAGCAGCCGCAGCCACATTCCCGGTTCGTTCGGCGGCGTGTCGGAGCCGAACAGGATCTTGTGCTTCGGCAGCACCTTCGCGAATTCGACGATCCGCGACTGCAGGCACCAGCCCGATTCGCAATACACGTTCGGCAGGTCCATCGCGAGCTGGAACGGCTCGAAGCAGTAGACGCCGCCGGTCTGCACGCCGAAGTGCGCCATGATGAAATTGACCGTCGGGAATTCCTTGATCATCGGCACCCACTCGGTCGGGATGCTGTACGGGCCGTCGCCGGTGTGCAGCTTCACGAGCACGCCGAGCTCCGCGCACTTCTTCAGCGCGGGGCGCAGCCAGTCGAGCGCGCGGTCGGGCCGGTACGCATGCATGTTGGCCTGGAACTGCACCATCTTGAAGCCGAGCTTGCGCACGTAGTGATCGATCGCGTTCACGCCGTTCTCCACGCCGCAGCGCGGGTTGTAGACGAAGCAGCCGATGAAGCGGTCGGGGTGCTTGCGCACCATCTCGACCGTGTACGCCATGTACGCGTCGATCGATTCGGCGCCCGACTTCTCGCCGTCGGTATACGTATAGATGGTGTTGCCTTGCGGCGGCTGGATGAATGCCTTGTCGACGCGGCGCGGCTTGCCGTTGATGAGGAACGGGCCGTTCATCGTCTCGATCAGGCGCTCGCCGGTGAACGGCGGGCCGTCGTGACGCCATGCGAGGTCGACGAGATTCGTCGGGTAACAGCTGGTGTCGATGATCATCTACTCGATCTCCTTGAGAGGAACCGGAAAAGCCGGTTGCCGTATCGCGGGCAGGCACGTCGATGAAGCGACCGGTCGGTCGGATTCATGCGGCCCTTTGCAAGGCGCAATTTTTTTCGCGCCTTCCCCTCGCCGGCATCGAGTGACACACTGCGACGTGCACTGCTGCTTGGGACCGAGTGTCACCAGCCGAATGTGCTCTGTACAATATTTTTTACTGACGCTCTTGATACGTTTGCGATATGGACATGCGTGTGTTGCGGTACTTCGCGGTGCTGGCCGACGAACTGCATTTCGGGCGCGCAGCCGCGCGGCTCCATATCTCGCAGCCGCCATTGAGCCAGCAGATCCGGCTGCTCGAAGAGCAGCTCGGCACCGCGCTGTTCGTGCGCTCGCAACATCGCGTCGAATTGACCGAGGCAGGGAAAACACTGAAGGAGCAGGTGCCGCTGATCGTCGCGCAGTTCGATCGCGCGATCGATCTCACGCGCTGCGCGGGGCGTGGCGAAGTGGGGCGGCTCGCGGTCGGCATCATCAGCTCGGCGATGGTCGTGCCGATTCCGCGTGCGTTGCGCGTGTTCGCCGAGCGCCATCCGCACGTGCACTGGTCGCTGCACGAGATGACGCCGGCCGCGCAGATCGACGCGCTGAAGGAGAAGCGGCTCGACGTGTGCTTCTTCCGGCTGTTCCAGGACGATCCGTCGATCCGCAGCGAGATCGTTGTGCGCGAAACGGCCGTGGCCGTGTTGCCGTCTGGCCATCCGCTCGCGTCGCGCGATGCAATCGCGCTCGGCGAGCTGGCCGGCGAGCAGTTCGTGTCATTCGGCTTGCGGCATTCGCAACTGGCGCGCTTCCTGCAGCAGAGCTGCGTCGATGCGCGCTTCACGCCGCAGATCGCGCACGAGGTCGTCGAGGTGCACACGCTGCTGTCGCTGGTGCGCGAAGGGCTGGGCGTCGCGCTGCTGCCCGCGTCGTCGCGGCAGATCTCGACGGGCGGCGTCGTGTTCGTGCCGCTGCTGCCGCCCGAGCTGGAGGTATCGCTGCAGGCGCGCTACCGCGCGGACGACACGTCCGCGGTGCTCGGCGCGTTCCTCGACACCGTGCGCGAGGTCGCGGCGGAATTCAGCGCGTAGCGAGGCGTATCAGTGCCCGAGCGATTGCGCGACGAGCGCGCCGATCGCGTCGATCAGCGGCTTCACGCGCGCATGGCGCTCGCGCGGCCAGATCGCATGCAGGTTGTAGTGCGTTGGAATCGCGATCGTGCAGAGTTCGACGAGCCGGCCGTCGCGGCGCGCATCGGCGGCGAGCAACCCGCGCACCAGCCCGGCACCGAGCCCCGATGCGAGCGTCGCGACGAGCCCCGCCGCGTTGTCGAACACGGCGATCGTCTCCGGTTCGACGGGTTCGAGCCCGGCCGCTTCGAGCCACGGAATCCACGATCGCTTCGTATAGCCGAGCAGCGGCAGTTCGAGCACCTGTTCGGGCGTGAGCGGCGCGGTCAGCCCGTAACGTTCGAGCAGCGCGGGTGCGGCCATCGCGGTCAGCCGGTCGGGGCAGACCAGCGCGCTGTCCACGCCTTCCCATTCCCCGTAGCCGTAGCGCAGCGCAACATCGACGCGATCGAATGCATCGCGGTCGTGGCGCGGTGCCGACAGGACCGTCAGCGTCGTGCCGTCGAGCGTGTGCATCAGTGCCGGCAGCCGCGCGGGCAGCCAGCCCTGCATCAGCTCCGGATCGACGTCGAGCCGCAGTGACGGCCCGGTCGTGCGCCCCTTTACCGACGACAGCGCGCGATCGATCTGCTCGAGCCCGTCCGACAACTGGTTCGCGAACAGCGTGCCGGCATCGGTCAGCATCACGCGGCCGCCGGCGCGGGCGAACAGCGGCTGGCCGATGAATTCCTCGAGCGAGCGAATCTGCTGGCTGATCGCGCTGTGCGTGAGCGCCAGCTGGCGTGCCGCGCTGGAAAAACTGCCGACCCGCGCGGCCTGCAGAAACGCCTGCATCGACTGGATCGAAGGGTATCGCTTGAGCATCTGTTAGTCCGACTGACAGGGAATCGACGAAATGATCGCTGGCGTACCCGTGCATCGCGTTTCGATAATGCTCCGGAACCGCGCCACGGACGCGGGCCGACATCATGAATGCGAATCAGGAGACAGCGCATGATCGACATCGTCGTGAACGATACACGCCATTCGCTCGAGAATGTACCGGAGGATATGCCGCTGCTGTGGGTGCTGCGCGACCGGCTCAAGCTCACCGGCACGAAGTTCGGCTGCGGCAAGGGCCTGTGCGGCGCGTGCACCGTGCATCTCGAAGGGCAGGCCGTACGCGCGTGCCTGATTCCGGCCGTCGCCGCGCACGGGCGGCACGTGACGACGATCGAGGGGCTGTCGCCGGACGGGCGCCATCCGCTGCAACTCGCGTGGGTGGCCGAGGACGTGCCGCAATGCGGCTATTGCCAGCCGGGGCAACTGATGCAGGCTGCCGCGTTGCTGAAGGGCGGGCAGCCGGTGGACGACGACGCGATCGTGCAGGCGATGTCGGGCAACATCTGCCGCTGCGGTACGTATGCGCGCATTCACCGTGCGATCAAGCGTGCGGCGTCTGGCGATCCGGCGCTGAAGGCCGCGGTCGAACCCGCGAAGGAGGCGTGACATGCGCGACGATCACGCACCGGATGCATCGGACGCACCGCACGACGACGGCACGCCGCGCCGTCGCTTCCTCAAGCAGAGTTCGGTACTGCTTGCCGCAGGCATCGCGATCGGCTTCCGGATGCCCGACGCGGCGGCCGCGGGCAAGAACGCGAGCGGCGATCCCCATCCGTCCGCCGGCGAATTCGAACCGAACGCATGGGTGCGCGTGCTGCCCGACGACACGATCAAGCTCGTCGTGCACAAGCACGATTCGGGCACCGGCACGCGCACCGCACTCGCGGCGGTGGTGGCCGAGGAGCTCGACGCCGATCCGTTCCGGGTCGACGTGATCACACCGGAAGATCCGTTCTTTGCGGACTACATCCACCCGCTGTGGAAGGTGTTTTCGACCGGCGGCAGCACGAGCGTCGCGATGGAGTACGACCGGCTGCGTCGTGCGGGCGCGACCGCGCGTGCGATGCTCGTCGAGGCGGCGGCGCAGCAATGGGGCGTGTCCGCCGCTGCGTGTACGACGGCAGACGGCGCCGTGCTGCATGCGGTGAGCGGCCGCCGGGCGACGTATGGCTCGCTCGCATCGGCGGCCGCGCAGTTGCCGGCGCCGAAACAGGTCGTGCTGAAAGATCCCGCGCAGTTCCGCTACATCGGCAAGCTGCGCAGGAAGCGCGGCGCCGCGCAGAAGGCCGACGGGTCGTTTCCGTACAGCATCGACGTGTCGCTGCCGGGGATGCTGGTCGCGGTCGTCACGCGTGCGCCGGTGATCGACGGCCGCGTGCGCAGTGTCGATGCGAAGGCGGCGCTCGGGATTCCCGGCGTGCGCGACGTGCTGCAGATCCCGCCGCGCCCCGACGTGCTCGGCGGTAACCAGGCCGGCGTCGCGGTGCTCGCGGACGACTACTGGTCAGCCCACAAGGGGCAGGCCGCGCTGACGATCGAATGGGAGGACAGCCTGTTCGAGACGTTCGACAGCAGCACGCTCGCCGCGCGCCAGGCCGCGTGGGTCGACGATCCGGCCGCGCGCGTCGTGCCGACGATTGCCGACGGCGATCCGGCGAAGGCGCACGCGGCCGGCGCGCGCACGATCGAGGCGTCGTATGCGATGCCGCACAAGGCCGCGAATCCGCTGGAGCCGATCAACCTCACCGTGTGGGCGCGCAACGGTGGCATCGAATACTGGGGCGGGTTGCAGGTGCCGTCCACCGCAATGGAAGCGGCTGAAGTGATCGGTGGCATTCCTTCGCATCGCGTGACGTTGCACGAGCTGGTGTCGGGCGGCAGCTTCGGCGCGCGCGAATCGAAGTACTGGCTGTTCGAGGCGACGTGGCTCGCGGTGAAGACCGGCAAGCCGGTGAAGCTGATGAACAGCCGCGAGGACGAGATGCGTGCGCTGTTCTATCACGCGGCAAGTTACCACCGCGCGCGCGCCGTGCTCGATGCGCAGGGCAATCTGGCCTCGCTGTGGCTGCGCGGCGTGATGCCCGCATCGCCGCAACAGTGGGAGCCCGGCTATCTGGAGCGCACCGACCGGATGGATTTCAGCACGACCGAGGCGCTCACGAAATGGGAGTTCGCGTACGCGGCGCCGCATCGCGACATCGGCTGGATCCGGATGGAGACGGGCGTGCCGACCGGCTGGTTTCGCGCGGTGAGCTACATCCCGAACGTGTTCGCAGTCGAATCGGTGATGGACGAGGCTGCGCATGCGGCACGGCGCGACCCGGTCGAGTTCCGGCTTGCACACATGCGCGACCGGCCGCGCCATGCGGCCGTGCTGCGTGAAGCGGCGCAACGGGCGGGGTGGGGGCAGCCGTTGCCGGACGGTGTCGCACTCGGCATCGCGACGAACCAGGCGTACGACAGCTATGTCGCGGTGGTCGCGCGTGTCGTGCGCAAGGACGGCGCGGTGCGCGTGGAGAAGCTGACGTGCGTCGCCGATTGCGGGATCGCGGTGTCGCCCGCCGGCGTCGACGAGCAACTGTACGGCGGCCTGATGTGGGGGCTCGGCCATGCGACGTCCGATCGCATCGATTTCCGGCACGGCCGCGTGCAGCAGTCGAACTTCGATACGTATCGCGTGATGCGGATGAGCGACATGCCGGATACCGACATTCATATCGTGCAGGGCGATCCGGCGAAGCCGGGCGGTGTCGGCGAGCTGTCGAGCCCGGCGGTGACGCCGGCGATCGCGAACGCGGTGTTCCGGCTGACGGGGAAGCGGTTGCGGGAGACGCCTTTCGATTTGTCGGCGATCGCGTAGCGTGGCGGAACGTATGAAGTTTGACCTGCATCGGCCGCCAATCCGCTGATCAATTTGCCGACGTCGCAACCGGATCGACGTCGGCGAACGCGTTCGCCGGCATCGTCGTGCGCTAGTGCCGATTCCGCAGACTTTCTCCCGCTGCTCGCGGGTGTTTCCCACTGGTTGGTGATGCGAATTTTTACCTAAGATGAAGCCATCATGCGCGTAATTCGGTGCCTGCACGCGCATGGAGGGAGGCGGGAGGCAGCGCCGGAGCGACGCCAGCGGATGTTGCCATCATGGATGCGAAAGTGTGCGCGTCGGCTGTCAGTCTCGCGACTGCAGCGACGCCAGCGGACGCGGCGGCAATCGCCGCGCGAACGGTGCCCGGCCGTCCTGGTCGAACCGCTCCGCTGCGGCACGCGCTGGCCGCAATCGTTTGCGTTCTGGGGGCCGCGCAGGCCGTGCTTGCCGGGGCGTCCGCCGAGGTTGTCGATCCGGCCGACGCGGTGAGCATCGTTGCTGCCGCAAGTCCCGCGGACTCTGCCGATTCCTCTGCTGCATCACACGACACGGCCGTGCGTCAGGTCGTGCTGGGCATCATCAGCTTCACCCACTGGCCGACGACACCCGTTCGCCTGCATCTGTGCGTCACGGGCCGCCCCGACTACGCGCGCGGCCTGACCGACACGCTGCAGGCCGGCTCGACACTGCTCGACGTGCAGCGTGTGCGCTTCGACGATCCCGCGCTCGGCATCGCCTGCGACATCGTCTATCTCGGCAACCTGGGCGCAGATGAGCGAGCGCGCGTGAGAGTTGCGGTGGCCGGCCATCCGGTGCTGACGATTTCGGAACACGATCCATCGTGCACCGCGGGCGGCATGTTCTGTCTCAACGTCGACGGCGAACGTGTGTCGTTCGACATCAATCTCGACGCGGTCGCACGCAGCGGCGTGCGCGTGCATCCGAACGTGCTCAATCTCGCGCGGCGGCCGGGGGCACCATGACACGGCCCGCCCCGCCCGTTTCGCTGCGGCGCGTGCCGCGCCCGACGCTGCAAAGCGTGCTGCGTCGCGCGCACCTGCGCCTTGCGTTCGTCGCTGTCGCGATGGCCGCCGTGTCGTTGATCGTGGTGGCCGTGATCGCATTGCGTGCATATGCCGGCAACAACCTGAACCTGCTGGCCCGCTCGCTCGGTTATACGGTCGAGGCCGCGCTCGTGTTCGGCGACCGCGTCGCGGCGGCCGAGGCGATCGGGCTGATCGCCGGCGACGAGGACGTCGCACAGGTGGTGGTGACGGATAGCAAGGGCCAGCCGTTCGCGACGTGGCAGCTGCCTGCCGGCAGCGGGATCGCGCGGCTCGAGCGCGTCGTCGCCGACCTCGCGCTGCCGGGGCCCGTGACCGCGCCGGTGGTGCATGACGGCATCGTCGTCGGCCACGTCGTCGTGCGCGGCCGTGGCCATCAGTTCTTCGGATTCCTGCTTGGCGGCGTGGGCGGCATTCTCGGTTGCCTGGCCGTCAGCGTGATCGGCGCGTATATCAGCTCGAAGCGCCTGTTGCGCAATATCGTTTCGCCGTTGCGTGCGCTGGCCAGCGTCGCCCACGCAGTGCGGCGCGAACGTGCGTTCGCGCAGCGCGTCGAGCCGGCGTCGATTGCCGAACTCAACCAGCTCGGCGACGACTTCAATGCGCTGCTCGACGAATTCGAAGACTGGCAGAACACGCTGCGCGACGAGAACGCGTCGCTCGAACACAAGGCGACGCACGATGCGCTCACGGGGCTGCCCAACCGCGTGCAGTTCGAGTCGCGTCTGGCACTCGCCCTCGGCGAAGCCGGGGTGACGGGGCAGCGGGTCGCGATCCTGTATCTCGATTGCGACCGCTTCAAGGAAATCAACGACTGTCTCGGCCACGACGCCGGCGACGCGGTGCTGATCGGCATCGCGTCACGGCTGCGCACGCAGGTGCGTGAGGCCGACCTGGTCGCGCGCCTGGGCGGCGACGAATTCGCGGTCATGCTGCCGGCCGTGCGCGAAGCGGGTAGCGTATGTCGTATTGCTGACGAGATCCTGTCCGGCATGGCGCCGTCGATCGAGCTGTCCGACGGCCGCGTGGTGGCCACCATGATGAGTGCCGGCGTTGCGCTGTATCCCGATCACGCGTCGGATGCGAGCGGTTTGCTGCGGGCGGCGGATGCCGCGATGTACCGCGCCAAGCGCGCCCGCCCAGGCTCGTGGCAACTGGCGGAAGGGGTCGCGGGGGCGGCTTGAGGTTCATCGTTTCACGCTGCGGGCGAGGCCGCGGCAGTGGGTTGAAAGAGCGCTCGCGATGCGGGTGCAATCGAAGGGGTCAATGATGAACAACATGTTTCCGGTGGGCATTGGGCGCTTGTGCGTCGGCAGCGCGCTGCTTTTGTGCATGCTGCTGGGCGGCTGCAAGGCGCCGCCGCTTCATCGTGGATTGACGCAGACGCAGGTCACGGCGCTCAAGTCGGCCGGCTTCCAGGAAACCCAGCAGGGTTTCGAGTTCGGCTCGACCGGGCCGATCCTGTTCGATTTCGATCGGTACAACCTCAAGCCCGATGTGCGGCGGATCGTCGAACGGATCGGTCGCACGCTCCGGTCGGCGGGGATTAACGGGGTACGGGTCTATGGCTACTCGGACCAGGAAGGCGTGGACGAGTATGACCTCGAATTATCCAGGCGGCGGGCGGAGGTCGTTGCGCTTGAACTGGTCGACGTCGGGCTCGATACGAAGCGCGTCGCGATCGTCGGGAAGGGGAAGAGCGATCCGGTCGGGGATAACAAGACGCCTGGCGGGCGGGCGCAGAACCGGCGGGCGGCGATCGTGGTGTCGCCGCGCTGAACCGGGGCGGTTTCCCCGGGCAGGGTGAAAGGCGCGTGCAAGCGCCGGAAATCATGCTATCGAACGCGATGATCGATAGCGCGTAGTGGCGCTGTAGCGCCAGCCGGCGCGCGTTTCCTTCCAGAGTGTTCGCACTATTCCATCGTGACAGGGGCGATGCCTCGCCCCGTACGGATCTGTCACACGTTTCATGCAGATTGTGTCGTGTTCCGCGCGTGCCGGCGCGGTGCGTCGGTATGAGCAGCCGCGCCTGGGCGGCCCGTTTTTGTATTATCGAGGGCCTGAGCGGAAACGTTTGCGGGTGTCTTTCACGCGTCCGGGTTTTGTCCTACATTATCGGGGCTTCGGGCCGGTCAGCCGGCACCTGGAACCTGAGACCACAAGAAGGAACAAGAATGAGTTTCGCTCCGAACGGGGGTATTCCCACTGGAATGGGCGGTAGTGCGCTCGGCTCGCTGAGCGCGCTCGGCGGACTCGCCGGCCCGGTTGCGTCGAGTGTCGCCGGCAGTCTCGGGCCGCTCGCGGGCCTGGCCGGGCACGTCGACACCGTCCAGCGCGCGATGCAGCTCGCGCAGACCGGCTTTTCGCTGATGGACAAGACGCCTGGTGCGATCGCCGAGGCGATCAACGGCGCCGCGAACCCCGCGCGCCTGACCCAGCTCAACCGCTACGTGACGCTCGATACGCCGCTCGGCCCGGACGTGCTGCTGGTCAGCGCCGCCGTCGTCGACGAGCACGTGAACCGGTTGCCGGAAATCCATCTCGACCTGCTGTCGCATCGCCACGACCTGCGCCCCGAGGATCTGATCGGTCAGCAAGTGAAGATCCGGTTCGACCAGCAGGCTCGCCTGTCGACGCTGGAGCGCGTCGTCGCATCGGGCGCGGCCGACAACGACCGATACTTCGACGGCTACGTCGCGTCGTTCGACCGGGCCGGCAACCCCGGCAACGTCACGCAGTATCACCTGACGGCGGTGCCGTGGTTCTGGTTCCTGACACGCTCGACCGACTGCCGGATCTTCCAGAACAAGACCGCGCAGGACATCCTCACCGAGATCTTCCAGGAGCACGGCTTCTCCGATTTCGTGTTCGATATCCGGACGGCCCAGAAGCCGCTCGAATACGTCGTGATGTACCAGGAGAGCTACTTCAACTTCTGCGCGCGGCTGATGGAGCAGGAGGGGCTGGTCTGGACGCACCGCTACGAGAAGGACAAGCACATCCTGGTGATCGGCGATTCGAACCTGCTGTTCCGCCCGATCGACGGGCTCGCCACCGTGCCGTTCGCGGCCACCGAGGCGAGCGAGGACAGCGGCATCGACCAACTGCACGAAGGCCGGCGTTTCGGCGTCGGCAAGGTCACGTTCCGCGACTTCAACCACCAGAACCCGTCGTCGCCGCTGATGCTGGTGGAGGCCGGGCCGCAGAACCTCAAGCATGCGCGGCTCGACGCGACCGAGCGGTTCGAACACCAGTCGCTGTACGACCACGGCGACGACGGTAACCGCTACGCCCGTTTCGCGATGGAAGCCGAAGAGGCGCAGGCCCATCGTTTTACCGGCGGCGGCTACGCGTGGCGCATGACCACAGCGGGCGCCGTCACCGTGGCGAATCACCCGGTGCTCGAGAACAACCAGGAATACGTGATCCTGCAGGTGCGTCACGAGGCGGTGAACGACTACACGCAGCACAGCGCGAAGCTGCCGTACCGCAACAGCTTCGCGCTGCTGCCGAAGAAGGTGCCGTATCGCGCGCCGCGCGGCACGCCGAAGCCGGTGATTCACGGCACGCAGTCGGCGATGGTCGTCGGGCCGAAGGGCGAGGAAATCTACACGAACGGCAGCGCAGTGAAGGTGCATTTCCCGTGGGACCGGCGCGGCAAGAAGGACGGCTCCGATTCGATGTGGGTGCGTGTATCGCAACCGTGGGCGGGCGACGGCTGGGGCGCGGCCGCGATTCCGCGCATCAAGCAGGAAGTGCTCGTGGCGTTCAACCAGGGCGATCCGGATAACCCGGTGATCGTCGGCCGCGTGTTCAACGGCGAGCAGGGCAACCCGTATCACGGTGCGGCCGGCCAGACGATGGGGATCAAGAGCCAGACGCACAAGGGGCAGGGGTCGAACGAAATCCGCATGACCGACACGAACGGCATGCAGGAATTCTTCATGCATGCGCAGAAGGACATGAATACCGTCGTCGAGAACAACGAGACGCACAAGGTGCTGGGGCCGATGCGTACCGTGCTGGTGGCGACGGGCAGCGAAGAGAAGCAGATTCCGCAGGGCAACCTGACCGAGACGATCGCCGAGAAGCGCAGCACGACCGCGACCACCGTCGAGGTGATGACGCCGGCCAAGGATGGCGGCGGCGGCACGCAGGTCCACATGGCCGAGCGCGGCATCCTGCTGAAGGTGATGGACAGCTCGATCTCGCTCGCGCCGGAAGGCATCCGCCTCGAGCACAAGGGCTCCGTGATCCTGATGACCGACGACGGCGTGATGGTCAACGGCACGCGTATCGACCTCAACAAATAAGACGAACGAAACCAGCCATGCACTACGCAATCCACGAAGGCACCTTCGAACTGCCGGACGCTGCGCTCGACCGCACCGTCAACATCCTGGTGATGAACGCCGGCCCCGGCGGCCTCAATCTCGTGATCGCCCGCGGGCGGTTGCGCGACGGGGAGAATCTCGACGCGTTCGTCGCGCGCGAATGGGACGTGGCGTCGCGCGACGCCAGGATGCTGACCGAGAAAGCGCGTCGGCCGGTGACGGTGGGTTCCCGTGCGGGCGTTCAGATCGATTCCACGCTTGAGCGCGACGGCAGGCTCTGGCACCAGGTGCAGACGATGTTTCCGTCGGACGACGCCGGCCGCGTGCTGGTGATGACGTTGACCAGCGCGGCACCGCTGACCGAAGAACAGCAGGCGATCGGTGAACGCATGCTCGCCAGTTTCCAGCCGCGCGCGGCGCGGCCGTCCCTGCTCGGGCCGGGTGACGCGTCGTGAGCGCGGAAAACTTCGCGGCCGCTCGCTTCGAAGATCCGATCCAGCACACGACGTTGATGGGGGAGCTTGTCGGCACGGTCGGGTCCGTGGTCGGCGGCGCCATCGTCGGTGCGTTGGTGGCAGAGGCGATGGAGGGGCTGATCTTCGCCGGCCTCGCTGCGCTCGAGATCGGCACCGCGGGGTTGGCGACGCCGCTCGTGATTGCGATCGGTGTAGGCGTGGCGGTCGGCTCGGGCGCGCTGATGGAAGCGAGCGGCATGAACGAGGCCATCGACGACGGTGCGAAGTCGGTGGCCAATTCGCTCGTGCCGCCCGTGATCAAAGGCAAGATCGCAAGCGGGTCGGGGAACGTTTACGTCAACAACAAGCCGGCTTCACGGGCGGCGAAGCCGGGCGATCTCGATACCGTTGCGTGTACCGATCATCCGGGGCCGCAGATGATTGCGGACGGGTCGGGCAGCGTTTATATCAACGATCAACCGGCCGCGCGGGTTGGCGACAAGACGACGTGCGACGGGACGATTGCCGAAGGCTCGGACAACGTTTTCATCGGCGGTGGGACGCAGCGGGTGCGGGACGTGAAGTCGGCCACGCGGCTCGGGTGGCTGGGGGCTGCGCTCGGTATCGCGCTCGCGGTGTGCGGCCGCGGGAAGATGAGCTGGGGCAACTTTCTGAAGAGCAAGGTGCCGTGTATCGCGATGAATTTCGCGGCGGGTGCGTTCGGTACCTGGCTGGGTAGTCTGGCGCGGCCGTCGGCGGGGCATCCGGTTAACGTCATTACCGGCAGCAAGGTGCTCGATGGCACGGACGATACCGACTTCGTATTGCCCGGGCCGCTGCCGATCGTCTGGCAGCGTTTCTATAGCAGCCTCGATGATCGTGCCGACAGCCTGTTCGGGACAGGATGGAGTGTGCCGATCAGCGTCGAGTTGCGGCTTGCGCGTGAACATGGCGAGGTTGCGTCGATTACGTACTGGGACGAGCAGGGGCGCGAGATCGTGTTCCCGGCTGTGTCGCCGGGTGAGAGCCATTTCAGTGTGCCGGAAGGCATTTACCTGATCTGCACCGAGGGTGGCCACTACGTGGTCGAGACGGTCGACGGTGTGTATCGCGATTTCGGTCGTGCTCGTACCGATGCGGATGGCGAGACGCTCAAGCTGTGGCGCCTCGAAGATCGCAACGGTAACTGGATCGAGGTTGAGCAAGAGGCTCACGACGACGTTGCGCGGCCCGTACGGTTGCACGATAGCGCCGGTCGCTTGCTGACACTGTCCTACGATAAGTTGCATTCGCAATGTATTGCCGCGATCGAGCTGACGCGAGGTGTCGACGGCGAACAACCAGACACGTTGGTGCGGTATGCGTATAGCAATGCCGGCGAGCTGGTGGCCGTTACCGATCGCAGCGGCCATATCGGGCGACGCTTTGCATACGAGCGTGGACTGATGGTCCAGCACACGCTGCGTGGCGGTCTGCAGTGTTTTTACGCGTGGCAGGGTGTTGGTCGCGATGCGCGCGTCGTGCGCCACTGGACCAACGACGGCGAAGCGTACACGTTCAACGCAGATCTCGCGCAGCGTTCGGTGACGATTACCGACCAGATCGGTCGTGTGACGCACTGGACGTGGAACGAGGATCAACAGCCGACGAGCCATACGGATGCCGAAGGCCACGTGTGGCAGTTGGAGTGGAATGCAAAGCGGCAGTTGGTCAGCACGACCGATCCGGCCGGGAACACGACGCGCTTCGAATATGACGAGCGCGGGCGGCAGACGCAGCGTATCGATGCGCTTGGCCAGGTCGAGCGGACCGAGTGGAACGGGTACTACGACCTGCCCGTAGCGGAAACCGATCCGGCGAATTCGCGCTGGATTTACCGTTACGACGATCTCGGCAACCTGACGATGACGCGCGATCCGGCGGGTTTTGCGACCGAGTATCACCGGGACGAGCGCGGGCTCGTGCATACGATTCGTGATGCGCGGGGTGGGTACAAGTTCCTCGAGTGGAACGGCCGTGCGCAGTTGACGTCGTATACCGATTGTTCCGGTAAGGTCACGCGGTTTGCGTATGACGCACGTGGTGCGTTGGCACGTGTGACCGATGCGGCCGGGCAGGCGACCGTGTACGAAACGGATGCGATGGGGCGGGTCACGGGGATCGGGACGGCCGATGGTGCTCGTCAGGCGTTCTTTTATGACGTGGCTGGGCGTCTCATTGAGGTTGTCGATGCAAATCAGCGCAGCACGCGGTATGAACTCAATCCGCGTGGATTGCTGCTTTCGCGTACCGACGCGGCTAATCGCGTCGTGCGATTCGGGTACGACGATGCGTTCCGGCTCGCGAGCTTGACCAACGAAAATCGTGAGTCGTATCGCTTTCAGTATGACCGTCGCGATCTGGTAGCTGCGCAGGTCGGGCTCGATGGCCACAAGCGCACGTACGAATACGACGTGTGCGGCCAAGGCACGATCGTGCGGGATGGAAAGATCGAGACACGATACGAGCGCGATGCGATCGGACGACTGACGGCGAAGCAAGCCACGCATGAGCGATGTGAATACCTGTACGACAAGGCAAGCCGAATCGCGTCGGCCGAGTTGTACACGCTGGCCGCTCGTGGTTCGTCGCTGAAGAATCGGGTCAGCCTGAAGTACGGGGCGCGCGGTGAGGTGCTAGAGGAATACACGCCGACGGGCTGGCTTGCGCATGCTTACGATGAGCTGGGTAACCGCGTCAGCACGACGATCTCGGGCGAGCGGACGATCGATTGGCTGCATTACGGTTCGGGGCACGTGCACCAGATTCGCGTTGACGGTGCTGCAGTGGCCGACATCGAGCGCGATGATCTGCATCGGGAAGTTCTGCGGACGCAAGGCAAGCTGACGAGTCATTTCGGGTATGACGCGGTTGGTCGTCGTGCTCGGCAAGTTGCACAGCGAGGTCGGGCGGCGGACGAGTTGCTTGCGAAGCAATGGCAATACGACGCTGCGGGAGATGTGATCCAGAAGCGGGATCTGCGCTATGGCACGACGAGCTACCGATATGACCCGACCGGTCGCATTGAACAGGCGGCCGGGCCGGGATTGCCGTCCGAAGTGTTTCGCTGGGACGCGGCGGCGAACCTGGTGTCGAGCGATCACCCGGGAGGCTTCGTTGAGCACAACCGGCTCAAGATGTTCGAGGACAAGCGCTTCGAGTACGACGTTTATGGGCGGCTGGTTCGCAAGTTGAGTGGGCACGGGCCGGCCAAAGAGCTGGTGCTTGAGTACGACGATTGGAACCAGTTGAAGACCGTCGTGACGAAGGACCGGCTTGGTGTCGGGACGACGCACTTCGAATACGACGCGTTCGGTCGGCGGATTCGGAAGCTCAATGGGGGTTATGCGAGTACGGATTTCCTGTGGGACGGCATGCGGCTCGTGCAGGAGACGTACCATGACCGCCAGGGCGAGGAAGCGCTGACGTACTTGTATGAGTCCAACAGCTATGTGCCGCTGGCGCGGATCGATCAGGGTAAGGCTGCGGCTAATGACGCCAATGCACAGGATGCGGTCTACTATTTCCACAATGATGTGTCGGGGTTGCCGGAGGAACTGACTAACGCTGAAGGCGAGTTGATTTGGCAGGCACGATACAAGGTTTGGGGCAACGCGGTACAGGAGGAATGGATCGCGCGGGCCCCGCAGCAGTCAGTGCCGGAATGGGGCGAGGCGCAATTGGCTTCTGCAACTCCTGCCCACGTGCCACGGCCGCAGAACTTGCGCTTCCAAGGACAATACCTGGATCGGGAAACCGGGCTGCACTACAACACGTTCCGGTTCTACGACCCGGATGTTGGGCGGTTCATCAATCCGGACCCCATCGGGCTAGCAGGTGGAGACAACCTATACCAGTACGCACCGAATCCGGTCTCTTGGATCGATCCATGGGGCTGGTCCTGCTCTAGTGATGCGAAAGAACTGGCGGAAAATCTTCGCAATAGACCTAGTGTTGACTATCGAGCTCACCATATTGTGATGTCTAACTCGAAAGATCCGAGGATGGTCGCACTACGACAACAGATGCAGGATTTAGGTGTTCCGCTGAACGGAGCCAAGAATGGCGCGTGGTTACCCAAAGATGCGAACTCGCGACTCACTGGCGACTTGTCGACAGCTCATTCAGGAGAAGGGGTTCACAGTGATGCGTATAAGCAGTATGTTTTCGATAATCTGATTGATGCGAAAACAAAACCTGAGTTCATCGCTGGGTTGGATAATCTCAGGGGTGAATTAAAAGGCGGGAAAACTTTCCCCACGAAGCGATAGGTGAGAAATGAAAAAAGAGAGTCTAGTAAAACTGCTGAGTGAATGCGACGGCGCTTATCCACGATTTCTCCAAACAGCCATGGAGAACACTAAATCACGGCGATGGGGAACGGGAGTTGGTGCGCCGTGGTCTCTCGAGCCTTATCGTATGGAAATGTTGGGAATCAAACCCGGTCGTATGTTGAAAGGCGAGTCAGAACCGGGTCCTCGGCGATATTGCTATTCGTACGACGATGAAGGACGTGTCATACATGTAGTCAAATACGGAAAATTGATGGGGCCCGCTGAAAACCGTGATTGGGTACGCTCGGATGAGTTTTATGACTACTCTGATGGTGTCGCGACACGATATGTATATGACGATACCTTCCGTGAAGATCCGGATTCGGAAATAACTCGCATTGTTCAGTTTGCTAATATAAATGATGGAGTTGACAAGGCATTTCAAATTGAGAGGGATGATCTCGAATATACTGAGACGATTTATTCTCGGGGCTCCTCTGGAGTCGTCAGCAACATTACCGTTCATTGGCCGGATGGCCCGTTTCCGGACCGTGTGCTTGAAGTAATTGGGGAAGGGGATAGTGTAACGATATTCGAAATTCGTGATAAAGAAAAAATTCGTGTCTATCCTGAAACCTGAGATTGCAGTCCGAAGTGATTCGCTGGGACGCGGCGGCGAACCTCGTGTCGAGCGATCACCCCGGAGGCTACGTTGAGCACAAGCGGCTCAAGATGTTCGAGAACAAGCGCTTCGAGTACGACGTATATGGGCGACTGGTTCGCAAATTGAGTGGTCATGGGCCGGTCAAAGAGCTGGTGCTTGAGTACGACGATTGGAACCAGTTGAAGACCGTCGTGACGAAGGACCGGCTTGGTGTCGGGACGACGCATTTCGAATTCGACGCGCTCGGTCGGCGGATTCGGAAGCTCAATTGGGGGTTACGCGAGTACGGATTTCCTGTGGGACGGCATGCGGCTCGTGCAGGAGACGTACCACGACCGTCAGGGCGAGGAAGCGCTGACGTGCTTGTATGAGTCGAATAGCTATTTGCCGCTGGCACGGATCGATCAGGGTAAGGCGGCGGCTAACGACGCCAATGCGCGGGATGCGGTCTACTATTTCCACAACGATGTGTCGGGGTTGCCGGAGGAACTGACCAACGCCGATGGCGAGTTGATCTGGCAGGCTCGATACAAGGTGTTGGGGTAATGCGGTGCAGGAGGAGTGGATTGCGCGGGCTCCGCAGCAGTCGGTGCCGGAATGGGGTGAGGTGCAATTGGCTTCTGCAACTTCTGCTCACGTGCCACGGCTGCAGAACTAGCGTTTCCAGGGACAATACCTGGATCGGGAAACCGGGCTGCACTACAACCCGTTCCGGTTCTATGATCCGGACATAGGACGGTTCATCAGCCCCGACCCAATCTCATTGCGCGGTGGGATCAACCTCTATCAATATGCGCCCAACCCGATAAGCTGGGTTGATCCTTGGGGTTTGACGCCCTGCCGTGGTCTGCCGTCAACACGTAAGTCCGGTGGTACCGGATCTAGTTATGATCGAGTCAACGGACAGGGACTTTATGTTTTGCATGATGGACAGAAAATCTTGTGCGTCGGTAGAGGCGATGCGCCTTCGCGACTGGGAATTCATGCCAATACGCCAGGTAAGTCCCAGTTGGCACAGTTGACTATTTTCGATAATAATTTGACGAAGTCTGAAGCGGAATTTTTGGAGCAGAAGATTATGGACTTGAATGGTGGTGCGCAATCCACCAATCCGCTAACGAATCTTCTTAATCAGATTCGATCGTATAGCCCCCAAAATCCTAATGCGAGCACCTATGACATCGCGGGGCATAGTGCTGGATGGGGGCAGAAAATCTTGAACGATGCACTTTCTGTTTTGCAAGGTCACGGACTATGAATGTTGCATACAAAGAGGGAGATGTTTTTACCATTGAGTTGAATGATGGGAGGTTTTCCGTCTGCCAGATAGTTTTTTCCTCTCAAGGTAAATTTAAAAAAGCATTTGCTTTTTGCGTTTTGTCAATTCAGGAGGGGCGAGATTTTAATCTCGATAGAATCGATGACTTTCCCCCGATGATTTTTCTGAAATTCAAGAAGGAGGTCAAGGTTATATTTTCCGGTAATCAGCTTATTGCGAAAGGCGAGTGGCCTATTGTCGGGAATTGTGGTTTATCTGATGAAAAAATGAAAATGAGGATTTTTAATTATGCGGGTGGACTATTCAATGGGGATGAAGAGATAGAGCGCATTCCTGTTTCCGATTACGCAAAATACACAACGATGGAAGTGTGTGGGTTTGATCTTGTCCAAAAGATACTCACGGAGAGATAACTCTCTATCAATATGTACTCAGGTCCGATTTCGTTGAAGGACTGATCGCATTGAACAGGCGACCGGGCTGGGATTGCCGTCGGAAGTGTTTCGCCGGGACGCGGCAGCCAACCTGGTGTCGAGCGATCACCCGGGAGGGTTCGTTGAGCACAACCGGCTCAAGATGTTCGAGGACAAGCGCATCGAGTACCACGTTTATGGGCGGCTGGTTCGCAAGTTGAGTGGGCACGGGCCGGCCCAAGAGCTGGTGCTTGAGTACGACGACTGGAATCAGTTGAAGACCGTCGTGACGAAGGACCGGCTTGGTGTCGGGACGACGCACTTCGAATACGACGCGTTCGGTCGGCGGATTCGGAAGCTCAACGGCGGTTACGCGAGTACGGACTTCCTGTGGGACGGCATGCGGCTCGTGCAGGAGACGTACCACGACCGTCAGGGTGAGGAAGCGCTGACGTACTTGTATGAGTCCAACAGCTATGTGCCGCTGGCGCGGATCGATCAGGGTAAGGCGGCGGCTAACGACGCCAATGCGCGGGATGCGGTCTACTATTTCCACAACGATGTGTCGGGGTTGCCGGAGGAACTGACTAACGCTTAAGGCGAGTTGATTTGGCAGGCTCGATACAAGGTTTGGGGCAACGCGGTGCAGGAGGAGTGGATCGCGCGGACTTCGCAGCAATCGGTGCCGGAATGGGGCGAGGTGCAACTGGCACCTGCAACACCTGCCCACGTGCCACGGCCGCAGAACTTGCGCTTCCAAGGGCAATACCTGGATCGGGAAACCGGGCTGCACTACAACACGTTCCGGTTCTACGATCCGGATATCGGTCGGTTCATCAACCCGGATCCGATCGGGCTCGCCGGCGGCGCCAACTTGTATCACTATGCCGGGAACCCGCTAACCTGGATCGATCCGTGGGGATGGTGTCGCCGAGGTAATCAGGCGACCAAGAACCATATGGATAACGTCAGAGATCAATATCTTGCTGATAATCCGACTCATATGCATGTTGCGGGTGGACGTGATGTTTTGATGGGTAACGAACTACCGGAAACGTACCTTCCGCCGGTCAGTGGCAATGGACGTAAGGGAAGCTCTTATACTGACATGACATTCCAGGATCCTCAAGGCAATAGCATCCATGTCCAGACAGTCGATAAAGGTTCGGTGAATGGGATGTCGCAACGAGAATGGACGAATGCGAATCGCATCACACAGCAGGATCCGAGTGCAATTGTTGTCACGGTCGTGAAAGGTGCGCCACTGCAACCTGGCGACCTGAATACGTCGACGATGATCCCTGGCACTGTCGCCATCAAATGAATGAAAGGAGTACATTTTGTCTACCAAGATGCCGACGCTGCAGACCTTCATGACGCCAGCCGATGAAGCAGTGTTCTCGGATCTACTGAAAGCGCATATTCCGCGAGTCAAGTTTATCGATTCGTACATTTGGAGCGCGCCGATTCCCCCTGCCTACGACAGCATGACAGAGTGCTGCGGGCAGCCGTTTTCCAACATTGTCATTATTGACGAGTCTATTTGCAGCGTTGAACGCTATACGCATGAATTCGTTGGCGCTCACCCCGGCGGGAGTGGTTATATTGGCGGAAATGTAGGCCCGGGAATGATTCAGTTTCTCCGGTCGCATGAGGCTAAATATGCGCCAGGGTGCCTACGAGACGGACGCTTGGCAGCTTCCTATGACTCCGACTCAGAGCCGGATATGGATGCTTTTGTTAAATCGGTTTGGAAAATATTCAAGAAATTCGCACTTAAAACATACTTGGTTAATCGTGAGACCGAAGTCGTAAGTGAAAAGCCGGAAACTCGTTTTTTTTCTGGGCCGGATGCTGCAGCGAAATACAATGGCTCGAACGGAAAATATCTAACTAACAACGCACTTGTCTATTTTGTAGCTCAATCATCTAAGTGATGTAGGTCAATGCTCGCAAGCGAGGGTTGAATCGATGCGAGTGATTTTGATAAGTAAATCGGGAGGCAGCAACTTGCCGTGCGTATCTGAATCGTCAGGATGAGGAAGCACTGACGTACTTGTATGCGTCCAGTAGCTATGTGCCTCTGGCGCGGATCGATCAGGGTAAGGCGGCGGCTAACGATGCTAACGCACGGGATGCGGTCTACTATTTCCACAACGATGTGTCGGGGTTGCCGGAGGAGTTGACCAGCGCCGATGGTGAGTTGATCTGGCAGGCGCGCTACAAGGTTTGGGGCAACGCGGTACAGGAGGAATGGATCGCGCGGGCCCCGCAGCAGTCAGTGCCGGAATGGGGCGAGGCGCAATTGGCTTCTGCAACTCCTGCCCACGTGCCACGGCCGCAGAACTTGCGCTTCCAAGGGCAATACCTGGATCGGGAAACCGGGCTGCACTACAACACGTTCCGGTTCTACGATCCTGACATCGGGCGCTTTATCAATCCGGATCCAATCGGGTTGATGGGGGAAGCAACTTATACCAGTATGCACGGAACCCTATTTCTTAGGTCGACCCGTGGGGATGGTTTTGCGGTGCATCTCAAGGTCACCATCCTATTCCAAAATTCCTGGGCGGAAATCAGAAGCAAAATCTAATCAGTCTTGCAAAAGATCCTCACGTTGAGTTTCATAATCAATTGAATGGCAATCTAAAGGATCTGTTTGGTATGAGAGGTGGCGGACCGGGCGGCGGAACTGCTGACTGGGCAGCCGCAATGAGAAGCTCGCCTGGAATGCAACGTCAAGCACTTGATGCAACTCTGGACGCGGCTAGAACAGTTGATGCAAAGTACGGAACACAACTAACAAGTGCTGTTTGGGATAATATTGTTAATGGCAGATTTCAGGTGTACCCATGAAAAATGAGTTTATTTATCTCCTGTGCTATTCGGGAATGGATAGGCACGATTTCGATTCTTCATGGCATGAGCAGAATGAGGATTTTTTCTGTAAAACCTGTCATCGCCAAAAATATTTCAAATCGGCTCTCGACGTGGTTCTTGAGGAGGAAGTTCGTGAGCGTGCAGATATAATTTTTTCTGGTCTGATTCCTGGGGTTATGTCGCGCCACATGTGCGATGCACTCGGGCAGGATCTCGATAGATATATAAACATCGGGAAAGTGTTTTCTCAGGTAGGTGAGGTAAGAGAAGAGCAGCCTTACGTCGCTTTCACAGGGGTTCGTCCTTATGTCACATTGAGAGGGCGAACTCCATTAATGTTGGGTGGCCGAAAATTTCCGGAGGATGAGCGGATCTATATCTGTCCGGAATGCGGGTTTAAATCTCGACGAGAAAGAGGGCCGTTTTTTTTGCCGAAATCAGAGTGTCCAATAGATCCGATTTCTTGTGCTGAGCTTGGGATATTGGTCAACGAAAATGTTTACGAAAAAATTAGCCAAAAAAAATGGAAGAAGGTTAGGGTCGATAAAGTAGAAATTGTAGATGAATAGGAGCGGCATTGGGAGCAGGCGCACGATGTGATGTCAATGCCTGCTCACGTGCTGCAACCGCAAAATATTCGGCTGTAAAGGGTGGTATGCATCACGTCCCTTTCATTAAAAACGGATCGGTAACGCGGTGGTGCGGGTGAAATGCGATCAGGCGATGGGCTACAAAGTAAGTCATGTATGACCGATGCGAATGTGAAAATTTATAAGTCTCTGATTGAGTTGATTGAAAATATTCCATCTTTGCCTGGAAAGGACTGGATTTATGTCAACTTGAATTCGTGGAAGCGTAATCCGGAAGAGTCGAGATTTTTTTACATTCCGTGGGATTACATCCAGGATTTGAGTGCTGATGAAATATATCTGGATGATGAGGATATGGAGATGCCGAAGTCGGTTGAGAAATACAACTTGAGGTGTTGGATGTTGGTGGATCAGCTGGACTATATTTTAAAAAATAAGATTGCCAAGAGGGAGGGGGTAAGGTGGTTTGTTGAGGAGGTGAATTGTTATCGTGAAAATGATGAATTTAGAAATTGATTTTTGTGGGCGGATTCATCTTGGGGTGCGATGCGGATATGCGGCCCGGATAGCTACACGTCGCGCACATGTATAACCTGCGCGTGTTGGTGTGCGGAACGCTGTCTACTAATTGTTGAGCATGGAGAGTTGTGTCGGTACGGGTAGTCGCGCATTTGTTCGGATCGGATGATTAATGATGCGGAATAGGCCGGGACTTTATGTGATCGAATCGACCGAAGCGAAGCACATCGCTGAAGAGTGCGGTCATGGTGATTGGTTGATCATTTTTTTGCCTGCAGGAATTGCATCCAAGGATCAGCTCTTTGATGCGGTTCGTAGCACGTGCCCTCTAGTTCCACCGTTATACAGCAATCGGAGTTGGGACGCTTTAGCAGATTCTCTGTGGTCGGGTTTGAGCGAAGTGGAGCAGGAGAGAATAGCCATCTTCTGGCCAAACGCTGGTCGTATGAAAGTACTAGAGCCGGAAGCTTTTTCTATTGTGACGGACATTCTCATCGATCTATGCGCGTCGCTGGCTGATTCGAACGTGACGGCATCCAGAGCAAAGACGCTGCTGATTTTTCAAACTTCAAGTTGAGTGTGAGCAAGGGATGCACATGTGAATCTTTGCGATGCCGAGTTGCACACGCTGGTCACTTGTAGCCCGTCGCTGAAAAATCGGATTAAGTAGAAATGCCGGGAGTGCGGAGAGGTGCTCGAGAATTATCCGTTGACCAGCTGACGCCGACATTGAGCGCGATGATCTGCATCGGGAAGTTCTGCGGACGCAAGGCAAGCTGACGAGTCATTTTGGGTACGACGCGGTTGGTCGTCGTGCTCGGCAAGTTGCACAGCGAGGTCGGGCGGCGGACGAGTTGTTGGCGAAGCAATGGCAATACGATGCCGCAGGCGACGTGATCCAGAAGCGGGATCTGCGCTATGGCACGACGAGTTATCGCTATGACGCGACCGGTCGCATTGAACAGGCGGCCGGGCGGGATTGCCGTCGGAAGTGTTTCGCCGGGATGCGGCGGCGAACCTGGTGTCGAGCGATCACCCGGGAGGCTTCGTTGAGCACAACCGGCTCAAGATGTTCGAGGACAAGCGCTTCGAGTACGACGTATATGGAAGGCTTGTTCGCAAGCTGAGTGGGCACGGGCCGGCCAAAGAGCTGGTGCTTGAGTACGACGACTGGAATCAGTTGAAGACCGTCGTGACGAAGGACCGGCTTGGTGTCGGGACGACGCACTTCGAATACGACGCGTTCGGTCGGCGGATTCGGAAGCTCAACGG
>NZ_JAAGPE010000608.1:0-2089 GCF_017104605.1 Burkholderia sp. Ac-20384
AGAGCGATTGTTTGCCGAAGGCGGTTTCGATGGCGTTTCGATGCGGGATATTGCGGCGGCGGCAGAGGTCGGCTTGCCGTTGATCGTGTATCACTTCGAGACCAAGATGGGGCTGTACCGCGCGCTGATCGACGTCGACGCGATCGATCCGCACTCGCCCGTGTTCGAGATCGTCAAGGAACCGCAGGTGACGATCTGGCTCGGGCCCGGTCGGCACGCGATCCATTACTGGGTGCGCGATCGCCGGCTGCTGAACCTCGTCGTGATCGTGCCGGGCGACGGCAGCACGCGCGAATCGTGGAGCAGCAAAGGCGATCGCGCGACGCTCGAGGCCGAGCTCGACGGCTGGGATCCGCGCCTCGTCGGGCTGATCCGCTGCGCGTCGGACCTGAGCCGCTGGTCGCTGCACGACCGCCAGCCGCTCACGCGCTGGGTATGGGACAACGTGTGCCTGCTCGGCGACGCGTGCCATCCGATGCTGCCGTACCAGTCGCAGGGTGCCGCGCAGGCGCTCGAGGACGCGGTCGTGCTCGGCCGGTGCGTGACAGGGCTCGCGTCGAAGGACGCCCTCGGCGCCGCGCTGGTCGAGTACCAGCGCCTGCGGATCGACCGCAGCGCGCGGATCCAGCTTGCGTCGGCCGGCAACGGTGGCGTGTTCCACCTGCCCGACGGCCCCGAGCAACAGGCGCGCGACGCCGAGCTCAAGTCGCGCCGCGCCGACTTCAAGTCCTACCACTGGACCTGGGCCGACGCGTACCAGCTTTGACGCCCGCCCCGGCGCCGCGTGGCGCGAACCATGCGGCACCGGGGCTTCTCGTGACAGGACCGCACCATGATGAACACCGTGGACATTGCGCAGCAACTGAAACAGGCGATGCGCGGCGTAGCCGCCACCGTCACGATCGTCACGACCGGTGGCGACGGCGCCGCGGCCGCACCGTGCGCGCTGACCGCCAGCTCGTTCACGTCGGTCGCGCTCGATCCGCCGACCGTGCTGGTGTGCATCAACCGGCGCGCCAGCATTCACGCGTCGATCACCGGCCGCCGGCGCTTCTGCGTGAACGCGCTACGAAGCTGCCACGTGCCGCTCGCGCTCGCGTGCAGCACGACGGGCTCCGATACGCGTTTCGCGCACGACGCATGGCGCACCGACGCGGCCACCGGCCTGCCGTACCTCGAGAACGCGCAGACGTCGTTCTTCTGCGACACGCTCGAACAGGTCGAGGTCGGCTCGCATTCGATCCTGGTCGGACGGGTCACGCGCGTCGCGATGTCCGACGACGTGAACCCGCTGATGTACGTGAACGGCGCGTTCGCCGCCGTCCGTTCGCTGCCGCCCGATGCCGGCGCCGGCCAATGACACCCCCGATGCGTGCGTCACGCGTGATGCCGCGCGCAATCGTTGCGTGCGCCGCAGTTACGCTGCGCGCGCGTATCCCGCACTACCATTGCGCCGCATGCACGCGATGACACGGAGAAGCCGATGGCACCCGACCTGAACCTGCTGATTTCGCTCGACGCGCTGCTCGAAGAGGGTAGCGTCGTCGGCGCCGCACGCCGCATGAACCTCAGCCCGCCCGCGATGAGCCGCACGCTCGCGCGCATCCGCGAAACGGTTGGCGACCCGATCTTCGTGCAGGCGGGCCGCAAGATGGTGCCGACGCCGCGCGCGCTCGAACTGCGCGGTGTCGTCCGCGAGACCGTGGAGCGCGCGTCGCAGTTGCTCGCGCCGTCCGCGGAAATCGATCTCGGCACGCTCGACAAGCAGTTCAACGTGCGCGCGAACGACATCTTCGTCGGCCTGCACAGCAGCCGCCTGCTCGAGGAGATGGCGCGCGGGATGCCGCGCGCGATGCTGCGCTTCATGCCCGAGGAAGACGACATCGACGACGACGCGTTGCGCAGCGGCCGCATCGACCTGTTCATCAGCGCGTCGCGCCGCCTGGGGCCGGAGATTCGCGTGCAGCAGGTTGTTCGCCGATTCGTTGTGCAGCTCGAACACCTGCGTGATCACCTGGTCGCCGCGCGCCTGCGGTGCATTGCCGACGTAGGTCGGCACGCCCTGCAGTTTCGCGTCGGCCTCGGGCAC
>NZ_JAAGPE010000609.1:0-1880 GCF_017104605.1 Burkholderia sp. Ac-20384
CATGCCAAGCCAGGATGAAGAGGCATGCCGGGAATGGGGGGCTGTGCTCCCCAAAGCGAACATAGTGAGCGTTGGGGGCTGTTTCCCCTTAGTCGGAGTTTGAATGAGCGTTACCACGTCGGGGTTGGTGGTGGCGTTCGTGGTCGTTTCGTCGGTCGTGTCGTCGTCATCGGACGGCTTCGTGCCGGCGGCCGGCTTCGACGACGCCTGTTTCGTCGACGCATCCGGCACGCCGGAATTCGACGCATCGTGACGGGTGATGACGCTTTGCTTCAGCGTCTGCGCGAACGGCACGGCGGTCGTTGCGGTCGCGGCATCGTTGCCGGCGGCGCTGGACGAACCCGAGCCGCGGGCGGCCTTGAGTGCGGTGCCGGCGGTGTCGAGCAGCGCGCCGAGCAGGGGCAGGGGAGGCATGTCGGTTCTCTCGTTCGAATGCGGTGGTCGGTTACGACGAACGGGCCGCGTCGGCCCGCATGCGCAGGATCTTCGCGGCGTGTTCGTCGGCGTCGCGCTGTTCGCGCCGGGCGTCGCGCTTGGCTTCCTGCGCGACGCCGCGCGCCTGCAGGATTTCAAACGAGCCGACGGTGCGTTTCTTGTTTTGCCAGTTGGGGCGGGCTTCGTCGATGCGGACTTCGGCCGCGGCCAGCACGCTGCGCTGTTGCGCGATCGCGGCGTCGAGCGTGTCGATGAACGCCTGGAAATTGCGCCAGTTGCCGGCCGGCATCCCGTGCTGCGCGGATTGCGAGAAGCGCGCGTGGTATTCGTCGCGGTAGCGCAGCAGCGCGTCGAGCTGCTCGGCGGCCGCGGTGCGGTCGCGCTGCGCGGTGCCGAGCTGCTTCGTAGCGGAGTCGAGATCTTCCTGCGCGCGGTCGAGCAGCAACTGAAGGGGAAAGCCGTGTGCCATCGGGATCAGCCTCCGTAAGCGTCGAACAGTGCATCGAGCCCGGCGAGGCTCGACGCGAACGGCGCGCATTCGCGAAAGCCCTGCTGCAGGAACGCCTCGATGCGCGGATAGAGCGCGATCGCGCGGTCGAGCTGCGCGTCGCGGCCGGGCGCGTACGCGCCGACCGCGATCAGGTCGCGGTTGCGCTGGTAGCGCGACAGCATCTGCTTGAACTGCCGGACATGGTCGAGGTGCGTTTCGTCGATCAGCGCGGTCATCGCGCGGCTGATCGATGCCTCGATGTCGATCGCGGGATAGTGGCCGGCCTCGGCGAGCGCGCGTGACAGCACGACGTGGCCGTCGAGGATCGCGCGCGCCGAATCGGCGATCGGGTCCTGCTGGTCGTCGCCTTCGGTCAGCACCGTGTAGAACGCGGTGATCGAGCCACCGCCTTCCGGCCCGTTGCCGGTGCGCTCGACGAGCGCGGGCAGCTTCGCGAACACCGACGGCGGGTAGCCCTTGGTCGCGGGCGGCTCGCCGATCGCCAGCGCGATCTCGCGCTGCGCCATCGCGTAGCGTGTGAGCGAATCCATCAGCAGCAGCACGTGCTTGCCCTGGTCGCGGAAATACTCGGCGAGCGACGTCGCGTAGGCCGCGCCCTGCATCCGCAGCAGCGGCGACACGTCGGCCGGCGCCGCGACGACGACCGAGCGCGCGAGCCCGTCCTCGCCGAGGATCTGTTCGATGAATTCCTTCACTTCGCGGCCGCGTTCGCCGATCAGCCCGATCACGATCACTTCCGCGCTCGTGTAGCGCGCCATCGTGCCGAGCAGCACCGACTTGCCGACGCCCGAGCCCGCGAACAGGCCCATCCGCTGCCCGCGGCCGACGGTGAGCAGCGCGTTGATCGCGCGCACGCCGACGTCGAGCACGTGGTGGATCGGTTCGCGCTCGAGCGGGTTGATCGACGGCGCCGACAGCGGCGCGTCGACCTTCG
>NZ_JAAGPE010000610.1:0-1880 GCF_017104605.1 Burkholderia sp. Ac-20384
TGTCGACGGGTGGTGTGCGTCGTTGCGCACCACGTGCCGGCCCCGCGCGTCAGAACATCGTGTTCGCGTTCGCGGACTTTTCCGGTACCGGCTGGATCACGTCCCAGTGTTCGACGATCTTGCCGTCTTTCACGCGGAAGATGTCGACGACCGCTTCGCCTCGGTCGCCCGGACGCTCGGTCGCATGCACGTGCAGGTAGACGAGGTCGCCGTCGGTTGCGCTGCGCACGATGCGTGCGCGTGATGCCGGGTTTTTCTGGAACGCGCCGACGAAGTACGACACGAACGGCTTCTTGCCGTCCGGTACGTGCGGGTTGTGCTGCTTGTAGTCGTCCGCGACGACGGCGGCGGCCTCGACGGCTTCGTGCTTGTTGAAGAAGCGGTCGTAGAACGTCAGCACGAGCTGGCGGTTGGCTTCCTCGGCGGCCAGGTCGCGCGTGGCCGGGCCGGCGGCCAGCGCGGCCGTCGACGCGGCCAGCAGGACGAGCGCGGCAACGGCGCGAACGGGGGAGCGGAGCGATGACATGTAGCGGGTTCCTTGTCTGACGAAGCGTGGGTGGGTGCGCGAGGCGCGACGACGGGCCGAGCCTGTTACAACGATCGGCGATCGGCAGGCGACAGCGCATGGTTGCGGATACACGAGCCTTGTCGACGCGAGGGATTCACCGCCCGGCCCGCATCGTCACGATACGGATCGGGCGAGGCTGCGCGCCGTCGTCATGCTTCGTTGAACTGGCGAATCCGCGCGGCTGTCGGGCCGATCGAATGGTACAGTTGCCGCGAACCCGTCACAAGAAGTCAGCGCGGTGTGAACAGGTCACACCGCGCTGACCATGCGTTGCCCTTGAAAGAGAATCCAGACATGTCGTTCCCGTCCGCCGATGAACCCGTCGAACTCGACCAGCCATGCCCGATTCGCGATGTGCTCGACCGCATCGGCGACCAATGGAGCCTGCTCGTGCTCGAGACGCTGTCCGGCGGGACGATGCGTTTCAACGAGCTCGGCCGTACGATCGGCGATGTGTCGAACCAGATGCTGTCGCGCACGCTCAAGCGGCTCGAGCAGGACGGCTTCGTCAGTCGCACGCTGTTCGCAGAAGTGCCGCCGCGTGTCGAATATGCGCTGACCGACCTCGGGCGTTCGTTCCTGACGCCGATGCAGGCGATGATCCGGTGGGCCGACGAACATCATCGGGCGATCTGCATCGCGCGACGTCGTGCACGGGAGCTGGAGGGCGGCGGGCGCTGAGCGGGGCGCTTGCGCTGTCTCGTCGAAGAGCGTCGTGCTGCGGATCGGGTGTGATGCGACGAGACATGGCAGAAGCGCACGTGTATCGCCATCGCATGATTTCGTTATCCGAATGATATGGTCTAGGTTGGGGTGCTGGTGCTTCGGTGTGTCCCGGTCATCCCGAAGCCGGCAATGCGCGGGCAATGCCCCGCTTGCGGGGGCACGCTCCGTGGCGACCGAAACGGCGGTCTTCCGCTGCATCGCGCATGACAGGTGCGGCGGGATCCGTTCGAGGCGGGATGATGCGCCGGAGATCGGCGAGCGGGTCGATGGTCGAGTTTGCGTGACCGAAAGCCTCGCCCTCGGTTTGCGCGCGGGCATCGGGGCGGGGTGGGGCAGGATTCGCGGAGGCGCCTGCCGGGCATCACGATGTCGGGGCCGAACGGCACGGGTTCGCTTGCGTCGCCCGGCCCCGGCCCCGGGCCTGCCACCGGCCGGGCGCCGGCCGGCTGCCTATCGCCACGTACCGTCGACGTAGATCCACACCTGTCCCTGCCGGCGCCAGTAGCCGGGCACCCACCGCCAGACCGCAAGCACGTCGGCAAGGGAAAGAGTGTAAGAAACATTGTAGCTCTCGGTGCCCGCCGCC
>NZ_JAAGPE010000611.1:0-1886 GCF_017104605.1 Burkholderia sp. Ac-20384
TCGCGCACCGCCTGCCACGACGCGATGCGCGGCAGGTGCCGCACGAGGCGTTCGACGAGACCCGCCGCGAGCGCGCCGCCCGCGCGATAGCCGCCGCGCTGCGCGACGTACAGCACGCACGCGTGGCACAGCGTCAGCGCGCCGAGCGCGATCGTCCACTGCAGCACGGCCGCATGCATGCCGGCAAACCACGCGCGGATCAACGGCACGAGCAGTAACCCGCACGCGCCGTCGAGCAATGCGGCAGCCACCGCCCAGCCGACCCCGCGCCACAGCGCGCGGCGCGTTTCGGCGGGCAGGCACTGCAAACGTTTGAGCGATTCCATCATCGTGCGGCCTCCCCGTCTGCGGCACCACGTTCGCTCCATAGCCGCGCATACAGCCCGCGCGCGGCCAGCAGCGCCGCATGCGTGCCGCGCTCGACGATGCGGCCGAGATCCATCACGAGAATCTGGTCCGCATGCCGGATCGCATCGAGACCGTGGCTGACGATCACGCGCGTGCGTGCATCGCCGCGCAGCGCGTTGCGCAATGCGCGCCCGGTTTGCGGATCGAGCGCCGAAGCCGGTTCGTCGAGCAGCAGCAGCGGCGCCGGCGACAGCAGCGCACGTGCAATCGCCAAACGCTGCAGTTCGCCGCCGGACAGCCGCACGTCACGACCGCATAGGCAGTCGTAGCCGCCCGGCAACGCGTCGATGCGTTCGTCGAGGCAGGCCGCGCGTGCGGCTGCGCGAATCGCATCGCGATCGGCGTCCGGCCGGTAAAGCGCGATGTTCGCGGCAATCGACACGTCGAGCGCGGCGGCCTGCTGGAACACCATCGCGACCTGTTCGCGCCGCGTATCCGACGCGAGCAGCCGCAGATCGGCGCCGCCGAGCCGCACCGTGCCGTGGTCCGGATCCATGAAGCGCGCGAGCAGCATCAGCAGCGTGCTCTTGCCCGCGCCCGACGGCCCGACGATCGCGGTGGTCGTGCCGGCCGCAATCGTCGCATCGATGTCGCGCAGGATCGGCGTGCCGTCGATGTCGAGGTTCACGCCGCGCAGTTCGATCGACGCATCGCGCGGTACCTGTGCAGCGCGATCGGCTGGCTCGGGCAGAACTGGCTGCGCGAGCAACGTTTCGAGGCGTCCGGCCGCCGCGCGCGCTTCGCGCAATGCGTCGGCACCGTGGCCGAGCGCACGTACCGGCGCCGCTACCGCCCAGATCAGCAGTGCAAACGCGCAGAGTTCGCCGACGGGCAAGCGGCCCGCCGTCAGCCACATCGCGCCGAACACGACCCACGCGAGCAGGAAGGGGGTGCCGAGCAGCACCTGCGTGCACGCCCCGGGCCCGCCGACGCGGCCGACCCACGCCGAAAACGCCTGCTCGAAGCGCCCGGTCGACGCCAGCGCGGCCGCCTCGATACCGGCGCCCGGGTACTGCCGCACGAGCGCCGGGTTCTGCGCGAGCTGCGCGTAGTCGCCCATCAGCTGTTCAAGCGCGCCGTTGCGTGCCGCGACGGCCGGCGCGAACCGCGCCGAACGCATCCAGCGAAACAGTGCGGCGCCCGCGACGAGCGGTACCAGCGCGAACGCGAGCAGCACGGGATTCAGGTAAAGCAGGCACGCGAGCGCCGCGCACGGCACGACGATCAACTGCGTGACATCGGCCGGCGCGTGCGCGACGAGCTGGTGCAGCGCACGCACATCCTGGTCGACGTGACGCGCGACGCGATCGCTGCCCGCACGCGCGAACCAGCCGAGCGGCAAGCGTTGCAGATGATCGGCGAGACGCCTGCGCAAGCGATCGGCGAGATCGGCGTCGACCCGGTGCGTCAGGTGCAGCGCGACCGTCTGGCCGCCCAGCCAGCACACGCCGGCCACCACGGCCGCGACGAGCCAGCCG
>NZ_JAAGPE010000612.1:0-1991 GCF_017104605.1 Burkholderia sp. Ac-20384
GACTGGATCGAAGGCTATTACAATCGACAGCGCATGCACACGTCGATCGACTACTGCACTCCCGTCGAATACGAAACCGTACGCGCTGCTGCATGACATGCTGTACGTGAAAACGAGGCAGGGTCACGAGTGTTCAAGGACCGCAGATGGTTGCGTTAGTAGAATTAATGGACACGATTGGCATTGCAGCGGACGCCATCAGCACAAACTTCGAACTTCAACAGCAGCACTGCCGGCGAAAGAGGAAGATGAAGCCGAAACGCAGGTAGCACGCCACGGGCGTAAGAAGCCCGAGCGCAAACCGCTCGATCTGGCTTTGGCGCGCGAAGTCGTTTGCTATGAACTGCCGGAATCGAAGCGTGTGTGCCCACACGACGGCTCGGTGCTCGTCGAAATCGGCGTGGAAGTGAGCGAACAACTGGACATCACCCCAACAGGTGTGGGTGATCTACCTACACTTCACGGGATTCTCTTCCTTCATTTTCAACGAGTTCGTAAAATGAAATGCAATTTCGTGTTTATGACGCCGCGTCGGTGAGGCAAAGAGGACGATGTAAGACTGCACTCGGTGAGCGCGGCATGTCTGCTTCCGGTGCCATGGCCTTGCTACGCAATACCGAAAATGGAGAGCCGCTGAATGGAAGATCACGAAAAAATGCCAGATGTGTGCAAACCACTTGACGCACGCGTAACGATATCGGCCCCAATCTCGGTAGCCTTGTACCCATCTGGGGAGATGGATGTGATCTTCAGTGGCTCGTCGAAGGATGCTTGTTCGCAAAAAAAGCAAAGGATTCGCTTCAGTCCGCTTGCGGCTGCGCAATTTCTTGACGCCATCCATGCTGCGGCAAAAGAAGGGCACATCGTCTTTGGCGAAGATGAGCAGGAATATTTTCATTAGAGATATAATCTGACAGTGTCAATAAATTCATGCCATTATAGGGTTTTGTTCAGCAAGGTAGACACTATGTGTGTTGGGCGCGCAACTATGCATTTTTGATGCAAAAAGGGCCTGCCGAACAAATTCCACCGGTTCAGAAGCTTAGCAATGATCACGCCGTCGCGCTGCTGCGATTCGACTTTGCGCGTCGGTATCGCCAGCCAATGCAACGCTTGATTCGCGAGATCTGCGACTCGGCCGAAGCGCGCTGACCATACCCGTATTTGTTCGCGGAATGCATGGATGCCCTCGTCCTTAATGTACCAAACGAAATGGTGTGCCAGCGCGTCGCCAGTTGATGGTGAACGACCGCATTGGCCGGCGGCGAAATCACCGGCAGCACGCCACACGTTGACCACGCCCCGGTCGGCGCAATACCGAAGTATACGTGGTCGGCGATCACGCAGTCGACGTTCGCCTCGATTGCCAGCATCGCATTCAGGTTCGCCTCGTCGGAGACGTTATCCTCGGTGATCGCGATCTGGTGGACATTCACTTCGGATCGGTCGACAAACACATCTTGTGCCACGGAGTTTGACCTGCGACGCGACCGTACTTCTGGCGATGCCATTCGCTGGCCCGGCCAAACTTCATCCCGCGGCTGTCGACGGTCAGGCTGACCGCCTCGCCTCTGGACAGGCAATCGGCCGCACTCTGGCAGCGCCGCTTGAGTTGAATCTCAAGGGTTCTGTCGTGGTAAGAATGACGAGGCGAACATCGTCCGACATTATCAGGATTGTTTAAATGACCCGCGAATAGAACAGTGCATCACCTTGATGCCCTCTGGATGATGCGCGCGCACCGGAAATTCTTGAAACCCATCATCGGCCGAATGATGCGCTTGATGGGGCGATGATCCTGCTCGACGAGGTTGTTCAGGTATTGGTTCTGCCGGACCGTGATCGGTGTTTCCCGCCCGCGTTGAGTGACCCTGCCTCGTTTTCACGTACAGCATGTCATGCAGCAGCGCGTACGGTTTCGTATTCGACGGGAGTGCAGTAGTCGATCGACGTGTGCATGCGCTGTCGATTGTAATAGCCTTCGATCCAGT
>NZ_JAAGPE010000613.1:0-1924 GCF_017104605.1 Burkholderia sp. Ac-20384
CGCTCGCGCGTGCGGCGGCGGGCGACGGATCGGTCGACGACGGGCTCGCGGCGCTCGACCGCGCGCTCGCCGATCTCGGCTGGATCGATGCGTCGAAGGTCGGACGCGCACTCGACGCACGCGTGCGCGGCGCGGTCGGGCTGTGCCGGGCCGGTGTGCTCGTCGCGATCGTCCAGTGGCTCGCGGTCGGGCTCGCGATTGCCGTTCCGCAGATCGGCTAGCGCGCGTTCAAGCCGGCCGCGAGCGGCCGAGGGTGTCGTTCCGCCCGCCGGCTCGTCAAGGAAGCAGCCTGAGAGTACGCGTTACGCCTGAGCGACCCGCTGCGACCGCGTGCGCTTCACTTCATACATCGCCTGGTCCGCATGCTCGATCAGCGCGTTCATGTCGGTGCCGTCGTCGGGCAGCAGCGCGATCCCGACGCTGACGCCGAGCCGCATCGGGCGCCCCTCGAATTCGAACGGTTCGCCGACCTGGCGCGCGAGCCGCGTGCTTTGCGCATGCGCATCGTCGCGGTTGCCGATGTTCGGCAGGATCACCGCGAATTCGTCGCCGCCGATGCGCGCGACCGTGTCCGAGCGCCGCACCGCTCCCTGCATCCGCGTGGCGATCTCGCGCAGCGCCGCGTCGCCCGCGCGGTGACCGAGGCCATCGTTGATCGGCTTCAGCCCGTCCATGTCGATGTTGAGAATGCCGAGGCGGCCGTTCGCGCGCAGCGTCGTGTGCATCGACTGACGCAGGCGGTCGTAGAACAGCGCGCGGTTCGGCAGGCCGGTGAGCGCGTCGTGCGTCGCGCGCAGGTACAGCTCGTTCGCTTCGTTGCGCGCCGCGTGGAACATCGCGGCGGCGATCAGGTCGGCCGTCAGCCGCAGCGTGCCGGCGTCGGCTTGCGAAAAGCCGTCGACTTCCGGCGACATCACCTTCAGCACGCCGACGGTCGTGTCGGCATGGGTGAGCGGCATCACGAGCATCGAGCGCAGGCCGACGCGCCGGCAGGCGTCGCGATCGACGCGCGGGTCGGTTTCCGAATCGATGCAGTGCAGCAACTCGCCTTGCTGCACGCACAGGCCCGACAGGCTGCCCGAGCGCCGCAGCCGCAGGCCGAGCATCCCGGCCGCGGTGCCCGACGCCGCGCGGTACACCATGTCGTCGCCCTCGGCGAATTCGACCGCGGCGGCGCTCGCGCCGGTGAGCTGCGGCACCTGCTCGGCCACATAGGCCATCACGCTGCCGAGATCGAGGCCGAGCTTCGCGATCTCGGTCTGCGCGGCGATGATGCGCAGCAGCGTATCGGGGGACGGGGTGGCAGTGTCGACGATTTGATTCAAGTCAGTTTTCCGTGAAAGAAAGCACGTCCGGCGGCGCGGGATTGCGGTAGCATACGCGCCGCCTCGCGGCCGCGCGTTCAGGCGGGGCGGTCTGCAACGGACCGCCGCCGGCCAGCCGCACCGCGCCGGCAGTATGCCGTCCGGCCTGCCGGCAGACAACGGCGCAATTCTTACCATTCATCTCGCTCGCGCAGCATTTCCGACCGGATTGAGGTTTTTTTCGCTTCGACGTCGCGAATCGGGGTAAGTTTTGTCCTGTTTTTGAGATAGTGTGACGAATGGGCGTGTGCCAGTGCCAGGCGCGCGTAGCACGATGACGCGCGATTAAAGAAATCGCCGCATCGTTTCGATAAATGAATCAGGCCAGTTAGATAGATGAGGGGAAGCAGTGGGGATGTTCACTCACGGGCATAGCTGCTTTGCGTGCATCGGTTTCGATGCGACGAATGACCGGATGATCCTGACGAAACGGAGCGGCGCATGAAGCCGGCCGTGTCGCTGCTCGTCCTCTCGGCCGCGATGGTCGGCGCTTTTCATGCCGCCGCGCTGTCGGCCGCACCGATGCCGGCCGTGCCGGCTGCCGCTGCCGCTGCCGCCGC
>NZ_JAAGPE010000614.1:0-1611 GCF_017104605.1 Burkholderia sp. Ac-20384
TTGCCCGCACTGCGGGCGCAGCTTCGACTGCGGCGCCCGCACGCAGCCGTTCGAATGCTGGTGCGCGTCGATGCCGGTCTTGCCCGGCGGTACGCCGCCTGCGGCTGGCGCACGTTGCCGGTGCCCCGAGTGCCTGGCCGACGAGATCGCGCAGCGGATGGCCGGCGCGGCCGGCTGACGGCATCGGCCGCGCACGCAAGGCATCCCGTTCGTCGCACGCCGATCCGGCCCCGCTAGAGGCGCCGCCCGCTAAACGGGTAAACTGCTCGGATGCAACGAATCACCACCACCGGGCGCGTCAACCTCAGTCACCTGTTCTGGCTCCGCAATCTCGCGATCATCGGCCAACTGGTGACGATCGGCGTCGTGCAGACCTATTTCGGCGTGCATCTGCCGTTGCCGGCGATGCTGATGGTCATCGCGCTCGAAATCGTTTTCAACGCGCTGACCTGGGTGCGCGTGCTGCGCGCGCGGCCCGAAACCAATTTCGAGCTGCTCGGCCAGCTGTGGGTCGACCTCGGTGCGCTGTCCGCGCTGCTGTTCCTGTCGGGCGGCACGACCAACCCGTTCGTGTCGCTGTACCTGCCGTCGCTCGCGATCGCGGCGGCCGTGCTGCCGTGGCACCTGATGATCTGGCTCGCGGCGTTCGCGGTCGCGTGCTACGCGGCGCTCGGTTTCGACTCGGTGCCGCTCAACATGGACAATCCCGCGAACCTGTTCGACTACTACCGTACCGGGATGTGGGCGAACTTCATGGTCAGCGTCGGGCTGATCGCGTGGTTCGTCGCGCGCATGTCGAAGGCGCTGCGCCAGCGCGATTCGGCACTCGGCGAAGCGCAGCAGCACCTGCTGCGCGACGAGCGGGCGGTCGCGCTCGGCGTGCAGGCCGCCACCGTCGCGCACGAGATGGGCACGCCGCTGTCGACGATCGCGATGCTCGCCGAAGAGCTGCGCGACGCGGCACGCGACGATCCGGGGCTGGCCCGCTACGAGGCCGACCTGAAGGTGCTCGAGGAACAGATGACGCTCTGCACGTCGGCGCTCGCGCGCCTGCGCAGCCGGGCAAGTGCGCCGGCGAGCCGCCAGCCGGTGGACGACTGGCTCGACACGTTCGTCGAGCACTGGCGCCTGCGGCATCCGCACGTCCAGTTCGAATCGCTCGGCGCGCGACCGGCGGGCGTCGCGCTCGACGACACGGTCGCGGCCGGCCAGATCCTGACGATCCTGCTCGACAACGCCGCGCGCGCGAGCCCGCAGCGCGTGACACTGGCCGCGAAGGTCGCGCACGCCGGCACGGCCGACGAAATCGAATTCGAGGTATGCGACGACGGGCCGGGCATTCCGGCCTCGTTGCGGGAATCGCTCGGCGCGATGCCGGTCGACAGCACGCAGGGCGGGCACGGGGTCGGCCTGTATCTGGCGTTCAGCGCGGCCGCGCGGCTCGGCGGCGAGATCGAACTGTCCGATGTCGTGCCGCGCGCGGCGGGCGGCAACGGGCGGGCCGGTAGTGCGGCGAATGGTCACGCCGCGGCAGGATCGGCACAGCGCGCGGGCCGGCGCGTCGCCGAACGGACAACCGGTACGCCGGACAGCCGCCCGGCCGGTGCGACC
>NZ_JAAGPE010000615.1:0-1967 GCF_017104605.1 Burkholderia sp. Ac-20384
CGATGCCGCATACCTTGCTCGAGATCGAGCGTGAGCTCTCTGTCGGCGATCCGGCGCTGGTCCGTGCGGCGATTTTCGCGCTCGTGTATGCAGGGCACGTGGACGCGGTTGATCTGCGTACCGAGCCGCTGTCGTTGCTGACGCGCTTCGTCGCAACCGAGGCGGCATGATGGCACGTCGCAAGCCGGAATTTCAGACACTGGATCCGTCGTCCTGGCCGACCATCGCGTGGACCGAGTTTGATGCTGTCGAAAGGGAATCGATCCAGGCGCGTATGGCATCGATCGAGCAGTATGCGCGTGGCGCTGCGATCAAGGAGATTGAGCAGAGCACGGGAGTTAACCGACGACAACTTTATCGCCTGCTCGAGCGGGCACTCGCAGCGCACCCGGACGGTCGCCTCTATGGCTTTCGCGCGCTGGTCTTGCACGCCCGCGTTGCCGATTACGTCCGTTTGAGTCCGGTGAAACCGAACGACGAACGCGGTATCCGCGGCGCCGCCGGCGCGCTATCGCAGCTGTTCGAGCGATTCCCGGTGCTCGCGGCGTGGCTGCGGCTGCAAATAAAGCAGCGTCGCGTGGCGTTGATCGAGATCCGTACCGGCGGCGAATTGCGCACCCGCTTGAGCGGCCTTCAAGGACTGCATGCCAGTTTTCTGTTGCACTGTCGCCAGTGCGGCCTCACGCCTGCCGATTATCCGTTCAATACGGCGAGCCACGCGATCCGATCGCTCTCGGCCCGCGTCAAAAGCGAACTGCTGAGCGAATTCGGCATCGCTGCGCGAGCCGCTGGCGCGGCGCATCTGAAAGGCCTGCCGAGCAGCGATGAATTCGCTGCGCCCGCCGCGACGCGTCCTTACCAGGTCGTTGAATTCGACGGGCACCGGCTCGATATCCGGCTCAAGATCGTGATGCTCGATCCGCTCGGTTTTACGCACGAGTTCGAAATCGAACGCGTCTGGTTGCTGGTGATCATTGACGTTTGCACACGCGCTGTGCTCGGGCATCACCTCGTTCTGGCTCGCGAATACAGCCGTTACGACGTCATCAAAGCGATCGAATCGGCGCTCGAGCCGCATCGAGCCCGGTCCTTCACGATTTGCGAACTCGACTACGGTCCCATGGATGGGTACTCGTCTCAACGCATGCCGGAGCTGGCGTACGTGACGTGGGAGCGCATCAAGCTCGACAACGCTAAGGCGAATCTCGCCACCGAGACGCTCGCCGCTTTATGTGAGTTCATTGGCTGTCAGGTCGCGGCCGGACCGAAGCACAGTCCGGATGAGCGTCCTTACATCGAGCGGTTCTTTGGCACGATCGCCACCCGGTTGTCCTCGCGCTTGCCGGGCTACACCGGCGGCCATCCTCGCGATTTGCGTCGCGCTTTGTCGGACCCAAAGGGGAATCTGCGCTTGTTCGTATCCTTCGACGAGCTCGACGAGTTGGTCGAATACGCAATTGCGAGCTACAACGGCACGCCGCACACCGGACTCAACAACGTCTCGCCGCTCGAGGCGATGGAATCGTTCGTCCGTGGCCGACATACGCTCGTGAACTGGTTGCCGGAGCCTCGCCGTCGCACGCTGTGCCTGATGCAGTCGGCGAAGCGCTGTCGTGTCCACGCCTATCTGAATCAGGGTACCCGACCGCATATCAACCTCTATGGTGTACGGTACTCGAGTCCCGTTCTGGCTTGCAGCACTGAGCTCATCGGTAAGCAGCTGCTCGTCTACCTGAACGCGGACGACTTGCGCAGTGTCCGTGCATTCCTGCTCGACGGCACCGAATTAGGTCTCCTCGACGCGCAAGGTGCGTGGCACGTCGTGCCACACAACCTGACCTTGACCCTGTCTCGATTCCACGTACAGCAAGAAGTTTGATAACTTTTTGACTGTATGGAGAACAGAATGGCAGAGAACGTGGTGCCGAGAAGGCAATACACGCAGGAATTCAAGGTGGAGGCGGTGC
>NZ_JAAGPE010000616.1:0-1670 GCF_017104605.1 Burkholderia sp. Ac-20384
TGAAGCCAGCCCGCCGCGCGTCGAGGTGGCCGACACGGTCGGCGCGGGCGACGCGTCGATCGGCGGCATGCTGTTCAGCCTGATGGCCGCGCCGCAGCGAACGTGGCGCGAACATCTCGTGTTCGCGCTGGCAGCGGGCGCCGCGGCGTGCCGGCATACGGGCGCGCACGCGCCCACGCTCGACGAGGTCGTCGCACTGATCGAACGGTGATGGAGAAGACGGCGACCGGACACCGTTCGGTCACCGATAAGCCGCGCTGTACATGCTGCGCCGCAGTGCTACGATGAAGTGTCCTTTTGCGGGAGAGCACGATGGACACCAACACGTTCACGAAGGGCATCTACACGGCCAAGGCGCATACCCAGCATGCGGGCAACGGGCAGTTCCAGGGTTACGTGATCCTCGCGCGGGACGACGGGGACGACACCGAGAACACGCGCTACGACGTCCACTCGACGAGCCCCAGCGAGGAAGAAGCGTTCGACGAGGCAAAAGCGCTCGCGCACCGGATCCTCGGCGAAATCGAGCTGTAACGCGCCGCCATTCAGGCGCGGCTCAGGGCCTGTTCACGCAAATAACGGGCCCTAGAGCAGCCGCGCCACCATCGACAGCAGCATCGTCAGCACCAGCGTCGACATGAACGGGAACGGGTAGCGTCGCCCGCCGAGCGTCAGCGTGACGTCGCCCGGCATCCGCCCGATGCCGAGCTTGCCGAGCCACGGCCAGCAGCGCGTCAGGATCATCACCGCGACGAACGTCGTCATCAGCCAGCGCAGCATGTCGGCTCCGTCAGAGTGCGTGCGAGCGGTCGCCGCGCGCAAACGCGTCGAGCGTGCCGTCGATGCCGCGCGAGAACGCGATCACCTTGAACAGCTCGCCCATCTCGGCTTCGGAGATCAGCTTCTGCACCGCGTTCGCGGCCGGCAGGAACGCGTGGATGTCCGACGGATCGATCGCGGCCAGCGCGTCGGTGATGCCCGCGTTCAGCAGGAAACGCGCCTGCGACGTATAGCCGAGCAGGTCGGCGCCGGTCGCGACGGCCGCGTCGTAGATGCCGGTGAATTCGACGTGAGCGGTAATGTCCTGAAGCCCCGGGTACAGGAACGGATCGTCGTGCGCGTGGTGGCGGTAGTGGCACATCAGCGTGCCGCGGTCGCGCTGCGGGTGGTAGTACTCGTGCGCGGGAAAGCCGTAGTCGACCAGCAGCACCGCGCCGCGCCCGAGCATCGTGCAGACGGTGCGCGTGAACGCCAGCGCGGCCTCGTGCGTCTCGGTCACGTAGCCATCCGCCGCATCGTCAAGACCCGCGAGCACCGGCGGCAGGCCGGCCGGCGCCGCCGCGCGGTCTTCGAACACGAACGCCTGCTGCGCGTCGAGCGCGACGCCGCGCTCCTGCCATCCGCCACCCGCCTTCGCGAACAGGCGCACGGGCATCGCATCGAGCACCTCGTTGCCGACGACGACGCCGTCGAACCGCTCGGGCAGCCCGTCGAGCCAGCGCACCTTCGCGGCGAGCGCCGGTGCGGCGGCCGTGATCGTGTCGCGCTGCCGCTCGCGCAGTTCGCCGGACAGGTCGACGATCAGGTATTCGTCGAGTTCGGCGCCCAGTGCGTCGAGCGCCGCGAGCAGCCCGGCCGCGAGCTTGCCGGTACCGGCGCCGAATTCCATC
>NZ_JAAGPE010000617.1:0-1942 GCF_017104605.1 Burkholderia sp. Ac-20384
TATTGAAAGGATCTGCCATTTGGAACACTCGATTGAGGAGGGATGGCAAAGTTTGGAAGCAAGCGGCATGGAGCACGCCGTCGATGCGAGGTGTGGTACAGGGATGCGAAGCGGCTGGGGCGGGAATGGTGGGCGCGCGAATCACTTTCGGCACCTGCCGTCGTTTCGCCTTTGGTTCGTTCCTTCGCATTTTGAGCGATGATCCAACTGGAACTATGGGAGCGCGAGACGTTGACGCGAGATGAGCTGGCGCGGATCGTTGGCGAGATTCGCAATTTGTATTGGGGCGTGCGGAATTTTCGGCGAAGTGACCACGGTGCTCGCCGGCGTAAGATGTGCGATTCACGGACATCGTTTCACTTCTTAGAGCGCCGCTTTCGTTGCGTGTTGGAGCTCGCGGCTCCGTTAGGAGATGCGAGATCCAACACGCGCCGATGATGTTCGGCGAGGGATTTATCGACATGCCATTCGCGGTGCCGAATCCGCTCTTTGGCTTCGTCGTAGGCACTTTCCACCTCCTCGGCGAGAGGTGTGCGCTCGGCACGCAATCAGAGGATCGTCGCCCGATCAACATCGGAAAGCTTCCGGTTTGGGTTGCGGAGTGGACGACGGATTTGAGACTAGAGGCCTGCTTCGCCTGCTTCCTGATAGCGGCGTAGCCATTTGCGAAGTGTCGATCGAGATATTCCGCCTCGTGCGCGCACGAGGCCGGCATTGCCGGTCTCGTGAAACATGCGCACCCAACGTAACCGCGCAGTGATCTCTCGGTCCATCGCTTCATTTTAGTTGAAACGATGTCGATGAATCACACAGATTAGGAACCTTGCGGCGAAATCCATCGGGGCCGGCGGGTCCATCCCGCGATCGAGTCCGGATATAAGTCCGCAACCACCCTCCTCGCCACGATCAAAATCGCCTTGCAAATGGGAGGCGACCATATAAGAAATGTCGTGTTCGGGGGTGCGGCGGAATTCTTGGACTGGTTTATGTCGTCAGCCCGAGGCTCTCCCGGTATTCAATCGGACTGAGTGCGCCAAGCGAGATCTTGATCCGTTTCTCGTTGTACCAACGAATGTACGAGTCAACGACCTCAATGAACTGGTCGGTGCTGACGATCTGCCAGTCCCGAGAGTAAAACAGTTCCGTTTTCAGCCGTCCAAAGAAGCCTTCGCACGCGGCGTTGTCGGGCGAGCAGCCCTTGCGCGACATTGAGCGAATCAGCTTGGCCTCACGTATCCGGGTAAGCCAGCCTGGCCAGCGATAATGCGCACCGCGATCTGAATGGACCACCGGCCGGCTGTTGCTGCTACCGATTGCTTCGATGGCAGCATCGAGCATCGTATTCACAAGCTCGGCGTCTGGTCGTGTACCGATCGACCAACTGATCACCAATCCGTCGAAGCAATCGATGACCGGCGACAGATAGACCTTACCGGCCGGAATCTGGAACTCCGTGATATCTGTGAGCCACTTTTCATTCGGTGCTGCGGCGCGGAAATCCCGGTTGATAAGGTTCTCTGGAGCCGGACCTATTTCTCCGGCGTAGGAGCCATATCGGCGTCGCCTCGTTGTGGCTGCGCTTAGCTGTTCCTGCTTCATCAAGCACCGAACGACCTTCTCCGAGATGAAGACCTTCTGCCTGCCAAGTGCCGCGCGCACTCGGCGATATCCGTAGCAGCGGTGATTCAGTTCAAAGATATCTGCGATGGCAAGGCGTACACCGGCATACTTGTCGGCGGCTTGTATCCGCGCCCGGTGATAGGAGTAGGAGCTACGGGCGAGCCCCAATTCAGCAAAAAGCTCCGGCAGCGTGTAAGAAGCTGTTGCGAAATTAAATTTCTGAGCTGTTAACTTTTCCGACTTGGTGTTAACTTTCTGTCTTGTTTTGCCTGACAGGAAGCGATGCCTAAAGAGCTTATCGACGACGAATTGTGGTCACTCA